>CALLNA010000206.1 GCA_938005655.1 uncultured Novosphingobium sp. | reverse complement strand
GGCGGAAACGGATTCGCGCCGGTCGTGCCACCAGTGGTCGCGGCCCGCGGCCATCATCACCTCGTTGCCGACATGGCGCACGGTCAGCACCGCCTCGACGCTCGGGCAATGGGCGAGCGCGGCGTCGACGTTGGCCTTCAGCGGCACCTGCTTACCGCCGCGCATCCCGGCGTCGGCGGTGACGACGATCCGGCTGTCGCAGTCCTGGATGCGGCCGGCCAGCGCCTCGGGCGAGAAGCCGCCGAAGACGACCGAATGGATCGCCCCGATCCGCGCGCAGGCGAGCATGGCCACAGCCGCCTCGGGGATCATCGGCAGGTAGATCGTGACCCGGTCGCCGCGCCGCGCGCCGAGGTCCTTGAGGACGTTGGCGAAGCGGCAGACGTCCTCATGGAGTTGGCGGTAGGTCAGCTTGCGCTGCTGCGAGGGATCGTCGCCCTCCCAGATGATCGCAACCGTATCGCCGCGCTCGGCGAGATGCCGGTCGAGGCAGTTGGCAGCGACGTTCAGGGTTCCATCGGCGAACCATTCGATGCCGAAGTCGGCCTCGTCGAACGAGCACTTCGAAAGCTCGGTCCATGGCTTGATCCAGTCGAGCCGCGCCGTCTCCTCGCGCCAGAAGGCCTCGGGCTCCTCGATCGAGCGGCGGTACTTCTCAGCATAGCCCGCGGCATCGACATAGGCGCGCTTGGCCCATTCAGGGGGGACGGGATGGATCGTGGACACGGCAAGCCTCTCCTTCGCCCCTTGAGTGCCGGAGCGGCGGGAGCGGATCAAGGGCCGATGCGCCGCGCCATCGCTGCAAGGTCCTCCGCGCGGTCGACGTCGAGGACCACGCCTTCCTCATCCACCGGCAAGCGGACGACGCCCGGCAGGTTGCGCAGGGCGCGGCCGAGGCCCTCGTCGCCCGTCAGGCCATCGGCCAGCGAGAAGGCGGCGCGGGCCAGCAGCACCGGATGGCCGGGCTTGCCCTGCCACAGCGGCAGGGCTGCCGGAGCCTCGCCGATCGCCGCCAGCAGCCGCTCCGCCATGTCGGGAGGCACGAGCGGCATGTCGCCGAGGAAGATGAAGGCCCCCGCGGCATCGCCCGCCGCCGCCAGCCCCGCCCGCAGCGAATCGGACAGCGCCGCGCTGTCCAGCGTGAGGAGGCGGACGCGCGGGTCCTCAGCCACCCGAGTCCCCGGCCGCCCCACCACGATCACCCGCTCCGCAGGCGATGCCAGCGCCGTGCCGACCGCATGGTCCAGCAGCGCCCGCCCACCCAGCGGCGCCGCCATCTTGCCCCCGCCGAAGCGCGCGCCGCGCCCGGCGGCGAGGACGATCGCGACGAAATGTTGGTTCCTATCCAATCCGTAATGATCCGCTCAGCCTGGAGTGGCCCGGGACCTCCTATAGCTCCTCTCGACGGTCCGGCGCCAACCCGGCAATCACCCTCAGCCAGCCCCTCGGTGTCGGGCCGTCAACCTCACCAGACACTTCCAACCCGAGAGGCTGATCCGACTTGGCACGCCCGGTCTTCTACGATCCATCGGGACGCCGCCGTCGGCGGGCTCGGCTGGCCATGCTGGCCGGGCTGCTCGCACTGCTCGTCGCCAGCATGGTCTTCGCCTCGACCGTGGTCAACGTGCCCGCGGGCACGCCGCTCCGCCTCGGCTTCGAGCGGATGACGCCGCTGCCGTTCCGCTCGCAGGTCAGCCATCTCTCGCACAGGATCGAGCGCCTGCTGGTCGGCCGGCCCCACGCGCAACCGCCGTCGTCCGCCAAGCCGTTGACCGTCGCCTTCTACACCTCGTGGACCGACGAGAGCACGCCTTCGCTGCGCCAGCACCTCGACCAGATCGACTGGGTCGCGCCGACGCTGCTCGCCATCGACCCCGCCGGCAAGCTGATCGTCACCGAGGACCCGCCGCTGCGCCAGGTGATCCAGGAATCGGCGCTGCACCGCCCGCTGGTCGTGCCGGTGCTCCAGAACGCCTACAACGGCGTCTGGGACGGCCAGACCACTGCCGCGCTGATGCATGACCCCGCGCGCCGCAAGCAGCTCATCGGCGCCGTGTCGGGCTATCTCGACAAGACGCACGACGGCGGGATCATGTTCGACTTCGAGAACCTGCCCGCCAGCTCGATGGGCGATCTCGTCCGCCTGCTCGGCGAGACCCGCGCCGTCTTCGCACCCCGCCACCGGATCGTCTCGGTGACGATGCCGATCGACAACGCCATGTGGAACCCCAAGGCCCTCGCCGCGGTCAGCGACCGGGTGTTCCTGATGGCCTACGACCAGCACTGGCAGGGCGGCGAGCCCGGCCCGATCGCGGCCGACGCCTGGTTCTCCCAACGCCTCGCGGCGACCATGCGCGGCCTGCCCCCGGGCAAGGCGATCGTCGCGCTCGGCAACTACGGCTACGACTGGCACGACGGCAAGGCCGACAGCCTGACCGTCGAGGAGGCCTGGCTGCGCGCCCACGACAGCGGCACCGTGCCGCAGTTCGACCGCACGACCAGCAACTCGGGCTATTCCTACGACGACGACGGACATCGCCACGACGTGTGGATGATGGGCGCGGCGGCGAGTTGGAACCAGATGCGCGCCCTGTCCGCGCTCGGGGTGCACGACATCGCGCTGTGGCGTCTCGGGTCCGAGGACCCTGGCTTCTGGCGCAGCCTCGCCGCCTGGCGCGGCGGCAAGACCCGCCCCGACCTGACCCGGCTGGAGCAGCGCGAGAACGTCGACGTCGAGGGCTCGGGCGAGATCCTGCGCATCACCGCCCTCCCCAAGCCCGGCGCGCGCGAGGTCCAGTTCGATCCGCGCAGCAATCGGATCATCGGCGAGAAATACCTCTCCCTGCCGACGCCCTTCGTCGTCCAGCGCACCGGCGCGCGCGACAAGCTCGTCTCGCTGACCTTCGACGACGGCCCCGATCCGACCTGGACCCCGAAGATCCTGGCGATCCTCGAAAAGTACCACGTCCCGGCGACCTTCTTCATCGTCGGCGAGAACGGCGTGGGCAACCGCGCCCTGCTCCAGCGGATGATCGCCGACGGCGACGAGATCGGCAACCATTCCTACACCCATCCGAACATGGCCGAGGAGGCCCAGACCGGCGTCAAGCTGGAGATGAACGCCACGCAGCGGCTGATCGAGGCCTTCACCGGCCGCTCGACCCGGCTGTTCCGCGCGCCCTATTTCGGCGACGCCGAGCCGACCACGGCCGACGAGATCTACCCGGCGCTGCTGGCGCAGGAGCAGGGCTATACCGTGGTCGGGCTTCACGTCGACGCGGACGACTGGAAGCGGCCGGGCACGCAGACCATCATCGACCGCGTGCTCAACGGCGTCGCCAGCGCCTCGCCCGAGCGTTCGGCCAACGTCGTCCTGCTCCACGACGGCGGCGGCAACCGCGCGCAGACCGTCGCCGCCCTGCCGCACATCATCGAAGGGCTGGAGAAAGCCGGCTATCGCATCGTTCCGACCTCGACCCTGGCCGGGCTCGACCGTGACGAGGTCATGCCGCGCGTGCAGGGCATGGATCTGGCCGCGGTGCGCGCCGACGTCGCCGCCTTCACCGTGATCGGAGCGGTCCTCGCCGCGCTCGACTGGACCTTCTTCTTCGCCATCGCGCTCGGCATGATCCGCTCGGTCGGACTCGCGCTGCTCGCCCTGCGGTCGCCCCGCAATGCGCCGGAAGAAGGGGCGCCCGTGGCGGACGCCGGCGAGCGGCCGCTGGTGACGGTCATCATTCCCGCCTTCAACGAGGAACGGGTGATCGAGGCTTCGATCCGCCGCATCCTCGCCAGCGATTACTCGCGGATCGAGGTGATCGTGGCCGACGACGGCTCGCGCGACAGGACCAGCGCGATCGTCGAGGCCGCCTTCTCCGCCGATCCGCGGGTGCGGTTGCTGACCTTGGCGAACGGCGGCAAGGCCAGCGCGCTCAACCGCGCGCTGGCCTTCGCCTCCGGCTCTGTCGTGGTCGCGCTCGACGCCGACACGCAGTTCGAGCCGGAGACGGTCGGCCGTCTGGTCCGCTGGTTCGCGGACGAGCGGATCGGCGCGGTCGCCGGCAACGCCAAGGTCGGCAACCGGGTCAACCTCGTCACCCGCTGGCAGGCGGTCGAATATGTCACCGCGCAGAACCTCGAACGCCGCGTCCTGACCCGGTTCGACGCGATCATGGTCGTGCCCGGCGCGGTCGGCGCCTGGCGGCGCGAGGCGCTCGACGACGTCGGCGGCTATCCCGAGGACACCCTTGCCGAGGATCAGGACCTGACCATCGCGATCCAGCGCAAGGGCTGGAAGATCGCCTACGACGAGGACGCCGTCGCCTGGACCGAAGCCCCGGAGAGCCTGCGCGCACTGGGCAAGCAGCGCTTCCGCTGGTCGTTCGGCACGCTGCAATGCCTGTGGAAGCACCGTGCCGTGCTGTGGCAGCGCCGCCCGAGCGCCCTGGCTTTCATCGGAATGCCCCAGGCCTGGCTGTTCCAGATCGTCTTCGCGGTGATCTCCCCGGCGATCGACCTCGCCCTCGTCCTCTCGATCGCCGGCACGGCGCTGCGGGTCAGCCAGCACGGCTGGGCCCAGACCCAGACCGACGTGCTGCGAATGGCCGCCTACTGGCTGATCTTCACCGCGGTCGATCTCGCCTGCGGCTGGGTCGCCTACCGCCTCGACGTGCGCGAGAAGCGCTTCCCCGCCCTGCTCCTGCTCGCCCAGCGGATCGTCTATCGCCAGCTCATGTACGGCGTGGTGATCCGCGCGGTCGACGCGGCGCTCGCCGGGCTGGGAATCGGCTGGGGCAAGCTGGAACGCACGGGCCGCGTCTCCGCGCCCGAGACGCCCTCACCCCTGCCGCGGGATGCGGATCGTAGCGACGAGTCCGCTCGGCCCGTCGAGCCCGCGGTCGGCGAGGAGCAGCTCCCCGCCATGCAGTTGAGCCACTGCTGAGACCATCGCCAGGCCAAGTCCGGCGCCGGGCCGGGTCCGCGCATCGTCGAGCCGGGTGAAGCGGCCGAGCGCCCGCCCCCGGTCCTCCGGCGCGATGCCCGGACCGTTGTCGCCGACCACGATCTCCGCCCAGCGCCCGCTCTCGCGCACCGCGATCTCCAGCCGGTCGCCGCCGTACTTGAGCGCGTTGTCGATCAGGTTGGCGAGCGCGCGGGAGATCAGCTCGCGGTCGGCCAGCACGTCGACCCGCGCGGCCTCGATCGACAGCGTGACGCCCGAACTTTCCGCCAGCGGCTCGTAAAGCTCGGCAAGGTCGGTCGCGACCTCGCCCAGGTCGAGCGGCAGGCGGCGGTCGCCCACCGCGCCGCTCTCGAGCCGGTTCAGCTCCAGCGCGGTGGTCAGCATCGCCTCCAGCGCGTCGGCATCGGTGCGCGCCGCCTGGAGCGCGTCGGCCGCGCCCGGATCGGCGGTGCGCGCCTGGGCCGTGTCGATCGCCGCGCGCAGCCGCGCGACGGGCGAGCGCAGGTCGTGCGCCAGCGCCCCGGTGATCGAATGGAGCTGGCGCACCAGGCCGTCGATCCGCTCGGCCATGACGTTCATCTGGAGGCGCAGGTGATCGAAGCCGTCGCCGGTCTCCTCGGTGGCGACGCGCGCGGCGAAATCGCCGGCGGCCAGGGCCTCGGCGGTCTTGGCGATCTCGTGGGTGCGCCGGCTGATGACCAGGCCGATGCCCGCGGCGCTGACCAGGGCGAGGAGCACCGTCAGCGTCAGGGTCAGGCCGATCGCCTCGGCGAAGGCGAGGTCGAAGTCGCGGTCGGTCACGGTCCCGACGCCGACGATCAGCCGCCCCTCGTCGGGCAAGGCGGTCGCCAGGGCGAGGCCCTCGTTGGAGAGCAGCCCGTCGCCCTCGCGAATCTGCACGGCCCCCGGCTGGCCGGTCGGCACGTTGGCCGGAATGCGGCCGATATTGCTGAACACGGCCGGGCCGCCGCCGTCGAGGGTCACGAAGATCGAGGGGTCCGAGGTGCGGCCGCGGCGGTCCCGGATGAAGCCTGCCAGCGCCGCGCGACCGCCGTCGTAATAGACCGCCATCAGGTCGTCGCGCACGTCGATGAGCTGGCGGGTCCGGGCGGTCTCGGCAACGGCGAGCATCTGCGTGCGCAGCAGGGAGATCGCCGCCGCGCTGGTCAGCAGTTGGAGCAGGAAGATCGCGAGGACGATCCGCGCGACGGTCGATTTCAGCAGACGCCGCACGTCATTCGGGCGCGAGGCGGTAGCCCGCGCCGCGCACGGTATGCAGCAGCGGCTGCGCCTCGCCATCGTCGATCTTGCGGCGCAGGCGGCTGATATGGACGTCGATCACGTGGGTCCCGGGATCGAAGTGATAGTCCCACACCGCCTCCAGCAGCATGGTCCGGGTCACGACCTGCCCCGCATGCTTCATCAGATATTCGAGCAGGCGGAACTCGCGCGGCTGGAGCACGATCTTGCGCCCGCCGCGACGGACCTGGCGCGACAGGCGATCCAGCTCCAGGTCGGCGCAGCGCAGCATCGACTGGACCGGCTGGGCGCCGCCCGGCCCACGCCTCTGGAGCGCCTGGACCCGGGCCAGCAGCTCAGCGAAGGAGAACGGCTTGCCGAGGTAGTCGTCGGCCCCGGCGGTCAGCCCCTCGATCCGGTCGTCGGTCGTGCCGAGCGCCGAGAGGCAGATCACCGGCGTCGCCACCCCGGCGGCGCGGATCGCCTTGAGCACCGACAGGCCGTCCATGCCTGGCAGCATCCGGTCGAGGATGACCACGTCGTATTCGCTGTCGGTGGCCAGGAACAGGCCGTCGCGGCCGTTGCTCGCGCGATCGACCGTATAGTTGCTCTCGGCGAAGCCGTGACCGACATATTCCGCAAGCCGGTCGTCGTCTTCGATTACCAGGATTCGTCCGGCCATTCCCGCTCCTCACACCGCCGGCGTCAGATCCTCCAGCCGCATCCCGGTATCGGTCGCGACGACCTGCTGGACCTCGATCACATTGCCTTCGGGATCGTAGCCATAGAGCGTCTTGACGTGCCCGACATCCACGAATTCGCGATCGTTGAACGACATTCCACACTTTTTCAGATGCTCGATATCGCTCTCGATATCCGTCACGTCGACGCAAAAGTGCGTGTACCCCCGATCGTTGGGCCGCAATGGCCGCGTCGATTCCGGCTCGGGCGCGGAATACTGGAACAGCTCGATGAAGCAGGTGCCCGAGCGCATCATCACCCCCTTGGAGGCCGAGCCCGGCACGTCGACGATCAGGTCCATCACCGGCTCGTCGGCCCAGGAGAAGCCCTCATCCACCGGCTCGAAGCCGAAGGCCTCGCGATAGAAGCGGACCATCCGGTCCATGTCGCGGACATTCATGCCGATGTGGTGCACGCCTCTGATCATTCCCATCTCTCCCGGATTCTTCGTTCCAGACGGCATATCAAGGCGCAGGCGGACAGGCCATCGCGCGCCTGCCCTTCTTGCCCGCGCGGGATGGCGAGACGGCGCGTGCAGTCAGAAAGACAGCCTCCGCCGCGGCGATGATGCCGTCCGCATGAGGCTCGTGCCCGCGCGAGGTCTGGACCGGCCGGCTCGAAGGCCATAGCTCCCGACGGCAGGATCAGGAAAGGAGTCATCGATGGACCTGGGTTTGGCCGGCAAGGTCGTGATCGTCACCGGCGCGACCGCCAACATCGGCAGGGCGATCGCCCTCGATTTCGCGGCGGAGGGCGCCAAGGTCGTCATCGTCGGCCGTGACGCAGAGGCCGGCGCCCGCGTGGCGGCCGACGCCAAGACGCGCGGCGCGGCCGATGCGGTCTTCGTTGCCGCCGACATGCTCGATCCGGCCTCCCCGGCGAAAGTCTTTGCCGCGGCCGAGGCGCTCGGCCCGGTCGCGGTGCTGGTCAACAACGTCGGCGGCAACGTCGGCACCGGCTTTTTCGTCGACAGCGATCCCGCGACCTGGGACGGCGACATCGACCTCAACTTCAAGACCAACCTGCGCATGACCCAGGCCGTCCTGCCGGGCATGATCGCGCGCAAGCAGGGGCGGATCGTCAACATCGGCTCGACCGCAGGGATCGTCGGCGACTACCAGCTTCCGCTCTATTCGGCGATGAAGGCGGCGGTTCACGGCTTCACCATCGTCCTGGCCAAGGAGGTCGCCCAGCACGGGATCACGGTCAACGCCGTGGCGCCCTCCGCCCCCTTCGCCCCCGCTCCCGCCGCCTTCAGCAAGGGCAGCCGCTTCCACCCCGAAAGCGACTTCATCGCGAAAAGCTCGGCGGGGCAGACCGACTACGACAAGAAGATGCGCCGGCGGCTCGTCCCCGGCCCACGCGAATTCGCCCGGCCGGAGGAGATGGCCGCGGCCGTCCTCTACCTCGCCTCGGCCCAGGCGGAATATGTCACCGGCCAGATCCTCAGCGTGAACGGCGGCGCGCTGCTCTAGATCTGGACGCGCACCGCGGCACCGGAGGTCGCCCGTCCATCGGCCTCCGGGTTCAGGTCGAGGAACTGCCAGGTGAGGAAGGTCGCGAAGAGAATCCACGCCAGATAGGGCGCGAGCAGGAAGGCGGCGCGCGGTCGGACGCGATAGAAGGCGACGACAGTCACGATCACCGCGGCATCGAGCACGACGAGCAGCATCAGGGCCGCAGAGATCTGATGCGCGGCGAAGAACAGCGGCGACCAGACGAGGTTGAGCAGCAACTGGATGACGAAGACCGCGATCGCGAAGCCGCGGCTGCGCGCGCCGCGCGCGGTGATGACGGCCGTCAGGGCGAAGCCCATCAGCACGTAGAGCGCGGTCCAGACAATGCCGAAAGCTGCGGGCGGCGGATAGACGCCGGGCTTGCGCAACGCGTCGAACCAGGGGTTGCCGGGACCGCTCTGCGCGACCACTCCCGACAGGAAGCCGAGCAGGACGATACCCGGCACGAGGAACAGCGCCCACCGCAGGAAGGCTGCCCGTAGCTGGCCGGACGAAGCAAGCTCACTCATTGCAGGGAAGGAACCTCGATTCGGGGAGAATTGCGCGCGCACTATTGGCGAGCGAGCCGCTCATGGCAATTGCCCGCCGCGCAAGGCCGAAACGAGGAATTCGACGTTGCCTTCCGGCCCGGTGATCGGGCTCTCTACAATGCCCTGGATCGTCCATCCCTCGCCTTCCAGCCAGTCCCGCACCTCGCCGCAGACACGCTCGTGGAGCGCGGGGTCGCGGACTACGCCGCCTTTGCCGACCTCGCCCTTGCCGACCTCGAACTGCGGCTTGATCAGGGCGACGAGGCGGCAGTAAGGTTCAGCAAGTTTCAGCGGCGTTTCCAGCACCTTGCGCAGCGAAATGAAACTGGCATCGCAGACCACCCAGTTACAGGGTTCCGAGATCATCTCCGGGGTCAGGATGCGGGCGCTGGTCTGCTCCAGCACGGTCACGCGCGGGTCCTGCCGCAGCTTCCAGGCGAGCTGGTTGGTTCCGGAATCGACCGCGAAGACATGGGCCGCGCCGCGGCTCAGCAGGACGTCGGTGAAACCGCCGGTCGAGCTGCCGATGTCCATCGCGGTGACGCCTGACGGATCGAGCGCGAATCGATCGAGCGCATGGGCGAGCTTGATTCCTCCCCGAGAGACCCACGGATGATCCCGCCCCCGCACCTCCAGCACGGCGTCCTGGGCGATCTGCTGGCCGGGCTTGGCGACCCGCGCCTCGCCGCTGAAGACCAGTCCGGCCAGGACCAGCGCCTGCGCGCGGGTCCGGCTTTCGGCCAGGCCGCGATCGACCAGCAACTGATCGACGCGAACCTTTGCGGCAGGACGTGGTCGAGGGGAGGAATTCACCGCGTGCTCGGGGTTGTGGTTGGCAGCGCCTGATTCCATACCGCCCGGATGAAGGCAAATCGCGCCCTGTCGCTTCTCCCCGCAACCGCCGCCGTAGCGTTGGCCCTGCTCGCGGCGTCTTGCTCCGCTCCGCCGCCGCCTCCGCCGCCCCGGCCCATCCCCCGGCCCCAGCCGACCTATACGCCGCCTCCTCCGCCGCCGGTGCAGACCTCGCGCGACTGGCGCGATGCGCCGATCACGCCGGGCAACTGGCGCTGGGGCCTGGCCGGCGGGGCCTCCACGGCCCGCTTCGGGGAAGGACCGGGCGACACAGTGCTGGAATTCCGCTGCGACCGGCAAGCTGGCACCGTCCTGCTGATTCGCGCCGGGATGGCGGACGGCCCCGTGCCACTGACCGTGACCACCACCAGCACCGCGCGTCCCTTGACCGCCCGGCCGCGCGGCGGATCGCAACCCGGAATCGTGGTCGCGTTGCCGGCGCGCGATCCGCTGCTCGACGCGATCATCTTCAGCCGCGGCCGCTTCGCCGTGGAGGCGCAGGGCTTAGCACCGATCTACGCGCCGACCTGGCCCGAGATCGCCCGCGTCGTGGAGGACTGCCGCTGAAGAGGATTCCCGCCGGTGGATAACCGGCCGAAGCTTTGATTCTGACGCGAAAATAATTGAATGCAAGTCTTGTTGCGCAGCGCGGAATCACCCACATTCCCAGCAAGGCCGACGCGGCTGAAAGGCCAAGGCGGTCTAGCCGAACTCCGGCAGGAGGCGGCTCCGGCTCAACAGCGCGAAAGGAGGTGATCCGATGTCTCATGGTCCAGCAGAGAGGTCGGCAATTTCCGTCGCGGAGCATTATCGCTGAACATTCCTTGAGCGATAGAGGCTTCGTGAGCGGCACTTCCGGCCGCTGACCATGCGAAGGGCTGCTTTCGGTTCGCCGGGGCAGCCCTTCTCATTTGCAGAGGTCAGCTTTGCAGGGATCAGCCCGGAGTCGCGAGCTTCATCAGCACCAGCCCCGCCAGGATTAGCGCGGCCGCGACTAGACGCAGCGCATTGGCCGGCTCCCCCAGCCCGATCACGCCGACGGCAAAGGCGCCCAACGCGCCGATGCCGGTCCACACCGTATAGGCCGTGCCCAGCGGCAGGACGCGCATCGACCACGACAGCAGGGCGAAGCTGGCGATCATCGCCGCGCCGGTGACAAGCGAGGGCACGAGCCGGGTGAAGCCGTCCGACAGCTTCATCGCATAGGCCCAGACCACTTCCAGCAATCCGGCAATCGCCAGCACGAACCACGCCACGGCAGGTCTCACGAACGGAGCGCCGGGCCGTCCCGGACTTGGACTCTCCATGGAGAGGGAGGACGTGGCCCCACGGGGCCCTTCGATAGTGCGGACCACAGGCAAATCAACCGTTTCCCTCGCCGGCCCGGGCCGCCCGCGCCCTTCCCCCTTTCCACGTCGCCGGAATCGCCCTATCTCCGGATGCAGAAATTGCACTTATCATTTATTTCTTTTCAATTGCCGGTTGCGTAATTTTTGTTCAAAGCGCCGCAGCCATAACCTGAGGAAGCCCTGTCCATGGCGACGATCGCCGAACCTGCCCTTGCCTTCACCACGCTGCCCCACCCCGCGCCGACGCCGGTCGAGGTGCGCGACGCGATCCTGGCGGCGCCCGGGTTCGGGACGAGTTTCTCCGACCACATGGTCTCTATCGACTGGAGCGAGGGCCGGGGCTGGCATGACGCCACGGTCGGCCCGCGCCAGCCGATCCCGCTCGATCCGGCGGCGGCCGTGCTGCACTACGCCCAGGAGATCTTCGAGGGGCTCAAGGCCTACCGCCAAGTCGACGGCTCGATCGCCCTGTTCCGGCCAGAGGCCAATGCCCGGCGCTTCAACCAGTCGGCCGAACGCCTCGCCATGCCCGAGCTGCCCGAGGACGTCTTCATCGAGTCCGTCCGCCAGCTCGTCGCCGCGGATCGCGACTGGTTCCCGAGCGTCGAGGGCGGCTCTCTCTACCTGCGTCCCTTCATGATCGCGACCGAGGCCTTCCTCGGGGTGCGCCCGGCGAAGGAATACAAGTTCCTGGTCATCGCCAGCCCGGCGGGCAACTACTTCAAGTCGGGCGCCCCGGCGGTGTCGATCTGGGTCAGCGAATATACCCGCGCCGCGCCCGGCGGCACGGGCGCGGCCAAGTGCGGCGGCAACTATGCCGCCAGCCTCGTCCCCCAGGGTGAGGCCATGGCCCGCGGCCACGACCAGGTCGTGTTCCTCGATGCCGAGCAGCACAAGTGGATCGAGGAACTGGGAGGCATGACCCTCTACTTCGTGATGAAGGACGGCTCGCTCGTCACCCCGCCGCTGAGCGGCACGATCCTGCCCGGCATCACCCGCGACAGCCTGATGACGCTGGCCCGCGAGGAAGGGCTGACCGTGCGCGAGGAGCGCTATTCGATTGACCAGTGGCGCGACGACGCCGCCTCCGGCGACCTCGTCGAGACCTTCGCCTGCGGCACCGCCGCCGTGGTCACGCCGGTCGGCAAGGTCGCCGGCCGCGACGGCGAGTTCACGATCGGCTCGGGCGGCCCCGGCCAGCTCACCCAGAAGCTCAAGGCCCGTCTCGTCGACATCCAGCGCGGCGCCGCGCCGGACACCCACGGCTGGATGACGAAGCTCGGTTGAGCTAGGCTGGCCGGAAGCTCCCAGCGAAAGGCCGTCCGATGAAGATCAGCGCGCGCAACCAGCTTCCCGGCAAGGTCGTCGGCATCACGCCCGGCGCGGTGAACGGGACGGTGAAGGTCGATCTCGGCAACGGCCTGGTCGTCACCTCCAGCATCACCGAGGAGGCCATCGTCGACCTGGCACTGGACGTCGGCGACGCCGTCACCGTCCTCATCAAGGCCAGCGACGTCCTGATCGGCAAGTGATGCGCATCGGCCTGCTCAAGCTGAAGCTGCAAATGGTCTGCGGCGATCACTTCGCGATCGGGCCGGGCAAGGCGCTGGTGCTCGAGGCGATCGGCCGCGAAGGCTCGATCCGCGCGGCGGGCAAGGCGCTCGGCATGAGCTACCGGCGGATCTGGCTGCTCGTCGATGAGATGAACCGCTGCTTCACCGGCAAGCTGGTCGAGACGCTGAGCGGCGGCGGGCGCGAGCGCGGCGCGCGGCTGACCGAGACGGGCCGCGAGGTCCTGGCCGCCTTCCGCGAGCTGGAGGCCGAGAGCGCGCGGGTCGCCGAGCTGCCGGCCTACGCCCGGCTCAGTGCCCTGATCCGTGCGGAGCCGCTGCCGGGGCCGCAGCCGCAGGGCTGACCATCACCGTCACCTCGGGCGTGTCGCTCGCGGTGAGCTGGAGCACGTAGCGCCCCGGCGAAAGCTCGAAATCGACGATCTTGCGGATGCCGGTGCAGTCCGGCCCGTGGCCGTGGGCAACCGACTTCGCGGTCTTGCCGTCGCGCACCACCTCGATCCACGGCCCGGCGCTCAGCGCCACGCGGTAGCGGCCTTGCCTGGCGACGTCGAAGGCGATCATCCCGGCCTTGCCCGCACCGGCATCGGGCCGCTCGGGCGGAGCGGCATATTCGACGGTGGAGCCGAAGGCGAGCGCCAGCTTGCGCGCCGTGCCCAGCGGCACGACCAGGCGCCGGGCCGCTGCCGGCGTGGTCGCCGCGGTGAGCGGCGCGGCTTCACTCCAATGGGCGAACTCCGCCGGCGGCGCGGCTACGGCGGTGCATTTCTCCACCTCCTGCGCCTGACTGTGGCCGGCAAGCCCCACTGCCGCCGCGAATGCCCAGATCCATCGCCCAGATCGCATAACCCCGCTTCCCTTGTCCGCAAGTCTCGATATACGGCCGTATATCATGATTCGCCGAGCGGCAAGGGCCGCCGAAATGGGGGTTTCCATGCGACTTACACTCTTCTGCGGGGCGGCTTCGCTTGCCCTTATCGCCTCGACCGCTCCGGCCTTCGCCCAAGGGGACGACACCGCCGCGCCCGACGACAGCGCCTTCGGCCTCGGCCAGATCACGGTGACGGCGCCGCGGCCCCAGGGCATCGAGATCGGCGGCGAGACGATCAACTCGCAAGCGATCCTCACCTTCGACCGCAACACGCTGGACGAGGCCGTCAACCTGATCCCCGGCGTCCATGCCGGCAACAGCGGCGGATCGCGCAACGAGCGGCTGATCTTCGTGCGCGGTTTCGACCGCTTCCAGGTGCCGCTGTCGATCGACGGCATCCGCGTCTATCTGCCGGCCGACAACCGGCTCGACTACGGCCGCTTCCTCACTCCCGATATCGCCGAGGTCCAGGTAGCCAAGGGCTATGCCTCGGTGCTGGACGGCCCCGGCGGGATGGGCGGCGCGGTCAACCTCGTCACCCGCAAGCCGACCAAGGAGATCGAAGCCGAGGTGCGCGGCACGCTCAACCTCGGCCGCGACGTCGAATATGCGGGCTACAACGTCTTCGCCCTGCTCGGGACGAAGCACGACAAGTGGTACGCCCAGGCCTCCTTCGCGCGCAGCTTCACCGATCACTGGGACCTGCCCGGCGGCTTCCGCCCCTTCCCGACCTCGGAGGAGGACGGCGGCGAGCGCGACTTCAGCCGCACCGAGGACTGGCGCGTCAACGTCAAGGTCGGCTTCACACCCAATGCCACCGACGAATACTCGCTGAGCTACACGCGGCAGGAAGGCTCCAAGAACGCGCCGCTCTACACCGGCGATCCGGCGACCAACCAGGTCCGCTACTGGTCCTGGCCCTACTGGAACATCGACAGCATCTACTTCCTGTCGAGCACCGCGATCGGGGACAACGGCACGCTCAAGACACGGCTCTACTACAACACCTTCGACAACCTGCTGCGCGGCTTCGACACACGCGCGCAGAACAGCCAGACGTCGAGCGCCGGCCGCGTGACCAATTCGTGGTACGACGACAACGCCTATGGCGGGTCGATCCAGTTCGATGCGAACTCGAACCGCAACCGGTTCAGCCTGGCCGTGCACTATCGCCGCGACAAGCATGTCGAATGGGCGCAGTCCTTCCCCAGCGCCTTCATCGAGCCGCCGCAGCGGAACATCGAATCCACCTGGAGCGTCGCCATCGAGGACCGCTTCCAGATCGATCCGACACTGACCCTGGTCGCGGGGCTGAGCTACGACATCCGCGACACCAAGATCGCCGAGGAATATGGCATGCCGCCCGGTGGCGGCGCCAATGCGCTGTTCCAGTACCCGATCAGGAACTCCAATGCCTGGAACGCGCAGGGCCAGTTGATCTGGACTCCGAACGACGAGACGAACGCCCACCTCAGCGTTTCGTCCCGCGCCCGCTTCCCGACCGTCTTCGAGCGCTATTCCTCGCGCTTCGGCGGGGCGACCTCCAACCCCGACCTCGAAGCCGAGCGCGCCACCAACGTCGAACTGGGCGGCTCGCATCGCTTCGGCAAGATCCAGGTCGAGGGCGCGGTGTTCTACAGCCACGTCGACAACGTGATCGTGTCCTACCCGTTCATCTACAACAACACGTCCGTCACCCAGAGCCGCAACGTCGGCGACGGCGACTACTACGGCGTCGAGCTGGCGGTGAACGGCGATCTCGGCCCGACGCTGAGCTTCGGCGCGAACTACACCTATATCCACCGCGACCTGCACAACCCGAGCATCGGCTATTACCAGCTTACCGACGTGCCCAGCCACAAGGGCTTCGTCTTCGTGTCGTGGCGCCCTGTCCAGGCGCTGACGATCACGCCGAGCCTGGATTTCGCCTCGGACCGCACCACGGTAACGCCGGCCTCCTCGACAGGCTTCGCGCCGAATTATTACCGCACCGGCGCCTATGCGCTGGCCAACCTGAGCCTGGACTACCGGCTGAGCCGGCAGCTCTCGATCGGCATCGGGGCCAAGAACCTGTTCGACGAGTCCTACCAGCTCACCGACGGCTTCCCCGAACCCGGCCGCAGCTTCTTCGCGACGATCCGCGCGACCTACTGAGCCGTTCCGCCGCAACAA
>CALLNA010000205.1 GCA_938005655.1 uncultured Novosphingobium sp. | reverse complement strand
CCGCCACAATCGCCTCGGCCATCGTCATCTCCTTTTCACGTGAGGCGAAGATGGGGGTGGCTCCCGCGAACCACAACGGTATAGCTCCCGCATCATGGCTGAAATCACCGTCGCCGCGCTCCAGCTCGCCCTGTCCTCCGCCGACGAGGCGGAGAACATCGCCGCCGTCTCCGCGCTCGTCGAGGAGGCCGCCGGGCAGGGCGCGCGGATCGTCCTGCCGCCCGAGCTGTTCTCCGGCCCCTATTTCTGCAAGGTTGAGGACGAGGCGCTGTTCGCGCTTGCCCGGCCCACGGCCGAGCATCCCTCGGTCGTCGCGATGCGGGCGCTGGCGCGCAAGCTCAAGGTCGTCATCCCGACCAGCTTCTTCGAGCGCGACGGGCACCACTACTACAACACCCTGGCGATGATCGGCGCGGACGGCGAGATTCTCGGCACCTACCGCAAGAGCCATATCCCCGACGGGCCGGGCTACGAGGAGAAGTACTATTTCCGCCCCGGCAACGACGGGTTCAAGGTCTGGGATGTCGATTTGGGTAATGGGGCGGGCACCCGGATCGGCGTCGGGATCTGCTGGGACCAGTGGTATCCCGAATGCGCGCGGGTCATGGCGCTGATGGGGGCGGAGCTGCTGTTCTATCCGACCGCGATCGGCTCCGAGCCCTACGACGCCGATCTCGACACCAGCCGGATGTGGCGGCGGGCGATGCAGGGCCATGCCGTGTCCAACTGCATGCCGGTGATCGCCGCCAACCGGATCGGCACGGAGGACGGCCAGCGCTTCTACGGCCACTCCTTCGTCACCGACGAATGGGGCGATATCGCCGCCGGGTTCGGCGCGGCCGAGACGGGGGTGCTGACCGCGACGATCGACCTCGCCCGCGCCGCGCGGCACCGCGCCGGCATGGGCTTCTTCCGCGACCGCCGGCCGCAGCTCTACGCGCGCATCTGTCAGGACATCTGAGCGGCGTGACGCAGCGCTACCTGATCGCGCTGGGCTCCAACGTCCGCCATCACCGCCACGGCCCGCCGCCGGCCGTGCTCCGCGCGGCCCTGGCCGAGCTGGTGCGCGAGGGGCTGGCGGTCGAGCGGGCCAGCCCGGTGATCGCCACCGCGCCGCTCGGCCCGTCGCGGCGGCGCTACGCCAATGCCGTGGCGATCCTCGCGACGGACCTGCCGCCCGATGCCCTGCTGCGCCGGCTCAAGGCGGTCGAGCGGCGGTTCGGCCGCCGGCCCGGGCGGCGCTGGGCCGCGCGGGTGCTCGACCTCGACCTGGTGCTGTGGGAGGGCGGAGCCTGGTCCTCGCCCGGCTTGACCGTGCCGCACGTCGCCTTCCGCCGGCGCCGCTTCGTGCTGGAGCCCGCCGCGGCCATCGCCCCGCGCTGGCGCGATCCGCTGACCGGGCGCACGCTCCGCCAGCTTCTGGGGCGGCAGCTTCTGGCGCGCTGCGACACTTTTTGACACCGAGGTTCTTGGTTCACGATCCGAACTGCGGTAAGGGGCGGCCCTGAAACCGGGGCGGGAACGATGGTCTCGCCGCCTGAGATGCGACAAGAGGTACGCGCGTGCTGCGACAAGTCTGGGCCGGACTGACCGGCGAGAACCTGCTCAACCTGTGGCTGATGGCCTTCATCGCCGCCGGCCTGATCGCCGGCATCGCGACCGGCTTCTTCAAGGCCCGCAAGATCCAGCCCAACGGCTTCAAGTGGAAGATCTTCCGCTGGGAGATCTTCGGCGCCGTGGTGACGACCTCGCTCTCCGGCGTGGTGCTCGGCGCGCTCAACAAGTACCTGACCGCCCACGGCTGGGTCGCGTTCAACCCCGCGCCGACCTCGTGGTGGGTGATCGCGGCGGAATATGTCGCCTACTTCTTCCTGTTCGACACCTATTTCTACTGGCTGCACCGCTGGATGCATAAGGAGCCGGTCTATACCTGGGTCCACAAGTGGCACCACAAGTCGACCTCGCCCAACCTGCTGACCACGGTCTCGGTCAATCCGCTGGAATCGATCATCAACGGCGGCTTCGTGCCGCTGTTCATGACCGCCTTCACCGTGATCGCCCTGCCGATCCACAAGGAGACGGCGGCGCTGATCCTGCCGACCAACATCGTCATGGGGCTCTACGTCCACGCCGGCTACGAATTCCTGCCGCGCTGGTGGAACCGGACCTGGGCGACCAAGTGGTTCATCACCACCACCTTCCACGACCAGCACCACAAGTATTTCAACTACAACTTCGGCGGCTACACGACGATCTGGGACTACATCTGCGGCACGACCCGCAAGAAGTACGAGGCCGATTTCGACAAGCTGTGCGAGCGCCGCTCGGCGCCGCGCGCGCCGGTCGTCGCGCCTGAGCCGGTGGCGCAGGAAGCCTAGGCGGCCGCGGGCGCGCGGATCGGTTCCTCGCCCTCCAGGGTGAAGCGGTGGAGCAGGCGGCCAGAGCGCGGATCGAACGGCCGGGCGCGGTGCAGGGTGCCGGTGTTGTCCCACAGCAGCAGGTCGCCCATGCGCCAGGTGTGCCGATAGACGTATTCCTCGCGCGCCATGTGGCAGCGCAGCCGGCATAGCAGGTCGTGGCTGTCGGCGGGGTGCATCCCCTCGACATGGGAGACCGAGCTGCGCAGCAACAGCGACTTGCGCCCGCTCGCGTGCTCCCAGACGAGCGGCTGGGTCGCCGGGGCGAAGCGGCGCCAGGCGGCGGCTTCGGCGTCGCTCGCCTCGGGCCGGGCCACGGCATTGGCCGCGACCCGGGTGTGGACCACGCGCAGGGAGTCGACCAGGCGCCGGTCGCTCTCGCTCAGCCCCTCGTAGGCGGCATAGGCGTTGAGGAACTCGGTCTCCCCGCCCCCGTCCGCACCCATGCCGGCCAGCCGCGCCGGGCGCATCGACGCGCCGAGGCAGGGCACCGCGTCGGCATAGTTCCCGTCGTAGTGCCAGAAGAAGGTCATCGGGAAATAGGCCGCATATTCGGGGCTCTCGGCCGCGTCGATGGTGACCTTCTGCACGTCCCCGGTGCGCAGCCGCCCGAGGCCGGCGGTGATCGCGCGCTGCTGGTCGAGCGTGATGTCGAGGTCGCGGAACAGCACGACGCCGCGCTCGATCAGCAGGGCGCGCAGCGCGGCGGCATGGGCGCCGCCGATCAGCGCCGCCGCGTCGATCCGCACCGCGCTGCCGATCAGGGGCTTCAGGGGCCGCGCCGCCAATCCGCTCATCGCCGTTCCTCTTTGCGCCGAGCATGTCACGGAAAGCGGAGGCCGTCCACGCGCCCCCCACGCGAGCCGGCAAACTCCGCTTCCCCTCCGCCACGATCTGTGCATACGTATTCATAGAACGCGGAACGCGACATGGGGAAAGGAAGCCGAGCATGGGACAACTGGAAGGCAAGGTGGCGCTGGTCACGGGGTCGGGCCGCGGCCTGGGGCGGTCCTGCGCGCGGATCTTCGCGCGCGAGGGCGCCAGGGTCGTCATCGCCGACATCAATCCGGAGGACGGCGCGGAGACCGTCCGCCTGATCGAGGAGGCCGGCGGCCGCGCGACCTTCGTCGCCGTCGACGTCGGCCGGTCCGAGGACATCCAGCGCATGGTCCGCACCGCGGTTGAGACCTACGGCGGGCTCGACTGCGCGATCAACAACGCGGTCTGCAACATAGGCCGCACGCCGCTCGCCGACATCGCCGAGGAGGACTGGAACCGCGCCCAGGCGGTCAACATCACCGGCGTCTTCCTCTGCATGAAGTACGAGATCCGGGCGATGCTGGCGCGCGGCGGCGGGGCGATCGTCAACGTCGGCTCGGGCAACGAGCATAGCTCGGTGCCGGGGCTCGCCTGGTACCTGCCGGCCAAGCAGGCGGCCTACGGCATGGCCAAGGTCGCTGCGCTCGACTATGGGGCGCAGGGCATCCGGGTCAACGCGATCGGCCCCGGCTCGATGTGGACCCCGGCCCTGCGCGAGACCGCCGAGAAGATCCCGCAGCATGTCGAGGTCCTGTCCAAGCGCTCCCCGCTCGGCCGCCTCGCCGAGCCCGAGGAGGTCGCCGAGGCAGCCGTCTGGCTCTGCACCCCGGCCGCGTCCTACGTCACCGGCCATACCCTGGTCGCCGACGGCGGCGCGGTTTTGGGCTAGCGCCGGGAGCGGGGCGGGATAGATGGGAGAGATGACCAGACGCTCGGCCCTCCCTTCCGCGCACGATGTCGCCCGGCTCGCCGGGGTCTCGCAGGCGGCGGTCTCGCGCGCCTATACCCCGGGTGCCTCGATCGCCGAGCCGACCCGGACCAAGGTGTTCGCGGCGGCCAAGCAGCTCGGCTACCGGCCGAACCTCCATGCCCGGTCGCTGATCACCGGCAGGTCGGGCATCGTCGGCGTGGTCATCGGCAATCCGCGCAACACCTTCTACCTCGAAGCGCTCGACGCCCTGTCGATGGGGCTCGCCCGCGAGGGGCTGCACCTGCTGGTCTTCACCGCGCGGGGCGGGCGCGGGACCGACCAGCTCGTCGATTCGCTGTTGCAGTTCCGGGTCGATTCGCTGCTGCTGATGTCCGCGCGGATGTCCTCCGAGCTGGCCGGGCAGTGCCGCGCCAACGGCATCCCGGTGATCTACTTCAACCGCCCGCCGGAGCCCGGCGAGGCGTTCCCCAGCGTCACCAGCGCCAACCGCATCGGCGCCGCCACGGTCGCGCAGCATCTCTACGACCAGGGCTACCGCAACCTCGCGCTGATCGCCGGGGCCGACCGCTCCGCGACCACGCTGGAGCGCCAGGAGGCGTTCCTGGCCAAGGTCCGCGAGCTGGGCCTGCCGCGGCCGGCGATCGAGCTCGGCGGGTTCGGCCGGGCGGCCCAGCCGGCGGTCCGGGCGCTGCTCTCCGCGCCGTCGCGCCCGGACGCGATCTTCTGCACCACCGACATGATCGGCTTGGCGGCGGTCGAGGTCGCGCGGTTCGAGTTCGGCCTCCAGCCCGGACGCGATCTCGGCGTCGCCGGCTTCGACGACATCGAGGGGGCGTCGTGGCTGTCGTTCAGCCTCACCACCTATTCGCAGCCGCTCGGGCCGATGATCGACAAGACCATCGAGATCATCCGCAGCCCGAAGGATTTCGCGGACGGCGCCCACTTCGCCATCGAGGGCGAGCTGATCGTCCGCGCCAGCACCCGCCGCGAATAGGCGCGGCGGGCGGGTTTTCACGAGGGAGAGCGAGACGATGGACCTGAACCTGACCGGCAAGCGCGCCCTGGTGACGGGCAGCAGCTCGGGCATCGGCCGGGCGGCGGCGCAGGTGCTCGCGCGCGAGGGCGCGGTCGTCGTCGTCCACGGCCGCAACCGCGCGCGGGCCGAGGCGACCGCCGAGGCGATCCGCCGGGACGGCGGCACGGCCCACCTCGCGATCGGCGACCTCGCCCAGGACGAGGGCGCGGCGGCGGTCGTCGCCGCGGTCGGGCAAGCGGTGGGCGGGGTCGACATCCTGGTCAACAACATCGGCGGCAACGAGAGCGCGGGCGGCGGCCTCACGGGCTGGTTCAACGACACCCCGCAGGTCTGGACCGGGACCATGCAGCAGAACCTCGTCGCCCCGGTGCGGATGATCCACGCCTTCGTGCCCGCCATGCGCGAGCGCGGCTGGGGCCGGGTCATCAACGTCTCGAGCGGCGGCGGCGCGCAGCCCACGCCGCAGGCGGCCGCCTATTGCGCGGCCAAGGCGGCGGTCAACAACCTGACCGTCGGCCTCTCGGTCGAGCTGGCGCGGAGCGGGGTGACGGTCAACACGGTCAGCCCCGGCTGCACCCGCACCGACATGTTCGAGGGCACGCTGCGGACGATGGGCGACGCGCAGGGCTGGCCCGAAGATCTCGACGCGCGGGAGAAGGCCTTCATGGACCTCGGCCTGTTCGCCTGCGCGTCCGAGCGCTACGGGCGGCCCGAGGAGGTCGGCGCGCTGATCGCCTTCCTGGCCAGCCCGCTGTCCGGCTTCATCAACGGGGCGAACTACCGGATCGACGGCGGCCAGGTGCAGTCGGTCAACTGAGTGCGCTACTTCCGGCCGAAGGCGGCGACCCGCTCCGCATAGTCCGGGGCATAGCCGGGATAGGTATATTGCTCGTGGGCCAGCGCGGTGGCGAGCGGCATCGCCTCGGTCTCGCGCAGGATGCGCTTGGTGTGCCGGTTGGTATGCCACGAATTGGCGAGGACCTGGCCGGTGAACTCCCCGACCAGGGCGTCGAGCCCGCCGTCCTCGGCGAGCATGTCGACCAGGCCGAGGTCCTTGGCCTCCCCGGCCTCGACGGTCCGGGCGGTCAGCATCATGGTCTTGGCGGCGGCGGTGCCGATCCGCCGGGGCAGGCGCTGGATCATCCCCCAGGCGCCGACCAGGCCCCACTTGCCGTGGGTGTCGGCGAACCGCGCCGAGCGCTCGGCGAGGATGAAGTCGCAGGCCAGCGCCAGCTCCAGCGCGCCGGTGAAGCAGACGCCGTGGACCGCGGCGACGGTCGGCTGCGGCAGGCCGGCGAGGCGGTCGATCACCTTGGGCTTGAAGGTTGCCGTCGCGGCGCCGATCGACTGGAGGTCGGCCCCGGCGCAGAAGCCGCGCCCCGCCCCGCGCAGGACGACGCAGCCGATCCGCTCGGTCTCGCCTTCGAGCGCGGCGAGATGGGCGTCCAGCTCTTCGAAGGCCTGGGTGTCGAGCGCGTTGAGCTTGTCCGGGCGGTTGAGGGTCAGGGTGGCGAGGCCGCCCTCGTCGCTCCGCAGGATGCGTTGCCCGGTCATGCCGCCAGCTCCCCCTGGGCCAGGGCGGCGGCCGCCTCGGCCGCCATGTCCGGCGCGGCGCAGGCCGCGACATATTCGCGCTGCAGGCGCCGGACGAGCTCGCCCACCGTCGGCACGTCGTCGATCAGGGCGATGCCCTGGCCGCCGCTCCAGATGTCGCGCCAGGGGGTCTTGCCCTCGGGCAGGTGCTCGGTCGAGCGGCCCTCGGGGATGAACAGGGCGTCGGGGTCGAGCCCGATCTCGCGCAGCGAGGCCTTGAGCCACGAGGCGGGCAGGCCGTTGACGCCGCGGGTGTAGATCACGTCGGTCACGCCGCCGGCGGTCAGCATCGCCTTGTAGGCGTCCGGCGCGGCGCTTTCCCGCGTGGCGATCATCCGCGTGCCGACATAGGCGAGGTCGGCGCCGAGCACCTCGGCGGCGCGGATCGCCGCCCCGGTCGAGACCGCGCCGGCCATGACCACGATCCCGTCGAACATCGCCCGGACCTTGGGGATGAAGGCGAGGTGGCTGATCGTCCCGGCATGGCCGCCGCCGCCCGCGCCGATGCAGACGATCCCGTCGGCCCCGGCCGCCGCGGCCTTCTCGGCGAAGCGGATCGTCGTCGCGTCGTGGAAGTGGAGCAGGCCGTATTCCTGCACCAGCGGCGCGTTGAGCGTCGGGTCGCCCACGGAAGTCACGACGATCCGCACCCCGTAGCGGCGGCAGAGGGCGAGGTGCTCACGGAACTCGTCCTGCCCGAAGGTGGGCGAGATGTTGACGCAGAGCGGGCCGACGATCCGCTCGGGATGGGCGTCGGCGAAGCGGTCCAGCGCCGCGCGCACCGTCCCGAGCTGCTGTTCCAGCTCGGCGAGGTCGCGGCAGTGGTTGCGGGTCAGCGAGCCGACCACGCCGGCCTGGCAGCAGGCGATGGCGAGGTCCGGCCCGCTCACCAGGAACATCGGCGCGGCGAAGGCGGGG
This sequence comes from uncultured Novosphingobium sp., assembly GCA_938005655.1. Taxonomy (GTDB): domain Bacteria; phylum Pseudomonadota; class Alphaproteobacteria; order Sphingomonadales; family Sphingomonadaceae; genus Novosphingobium. Next base: position 916 of record CALLNA010000205.1, on the reverse strand, counting down.
AGGGTCAGGCGCGAGCGCAGGTCGGCGGGCAGGGACATGCAGCGATCCTAGTGCGGAAACGGGGCGAGGCGCCAGAGACTATCGGCGGACCACGCCAAGCTTCCGCTTGAGGAAGGCGGCGATCTGGGCCTGAAGCTCGCGGTCCTCGGGCGAGGTCCCGCCGAGGCCGCCGTGGGGCATCGCCTCGAAGACGTGCAGCTCGGCCTCGACCCCGGCGCGCAGCAAGGCGCGGTGCATCAGCACGGTCGGCGAGAGCAGCAGGTCGCGGGTGCCGGAAACCAGGATCGATGGCGGGAACCCGGGCGCGAGGTCGCCGAACAGCGGCGAGAGATAGGGATGGGCCGGGTCGTGCCCGCCGGCATAGAGCAGCATCGTCTCGGGCTGGTGCTCGGTCAGCACCGTGTCGACATGGGCATTGGCATGGAAGGGGTCGCCCGCTCCCGTCAGGTCGACGCCGGCCGTGTGCATGGCGCAGGCGCCGGGGAGCGGCAGCCCCTCGTCCCGCGCCCGCAGCGCCAGGGCGGCGACGAGGTTGGCCCCGGCCGACGATCCCTCGAAGCCGATCCCGGCCGGATCGTAGCGCTCCAGCAGGAAGCGGTAGGCGTCCAGGCAATCGTCGAGCCCGGCGGGATAGGGATGGTCGGGCGGCATCCGGTAGTCGACCGAGAACGAGCGCAGCCCGGTCAGGCTGGCATAGGTCTGGGCGGTATAGGCCGCGCTCATCCCGCTGCCGATGATGAAGGCGCCGCCGTGGACGTGGAGCAACGCCTTGTCCTCGTGCGCCGGGTCGAGAGAGGCGGGGATCCCCTCGTAGAGCGGGCAGTGGGGCAGCCGGTGCTCGGCGATCTCGGCGGGGAAGGCGGCGGCGCGCGCCGCGCCGACCTGCGTCATCACCGCCTCGACCTGCGCGACATAG
>CALLNA010000204.1 GCA_938005655.1 uncultured Novosphingobium sp. | reverse complement strand
GCTGGCGCCGGGCGGCAAGGCCCTCCTCGGTGATCTTGGGGAATTTGGCCGTCATTGTCTCTTCTCCTGAAGTGCTGAAACTTGAAGTCTAATTCCCGACCTCGTCATCCCGGGCTTGCCCCGGGATCCCGCTTTTCTTCTGCGACGTTGCGAAGAAGCGGGACCCCGGGTCAAGCCCGGGGTGACGGGGAAGGGGTGAGGGTCATTGGGCCAGGGCCGCCGCTTTGGCGGCCTCCTGGTCGCGGAGCATCTTGCGATGGACCTTGCCCGCGGGGTTCTTGGGCAGCTCCTTGACGTATTCGACGATCCGCGGGAACTCGTGCTGGGCGAGCCGCTCGCGGGTGAAGTCCTGCAATTCCTTGGTCAGCGCGTCCGAGCCTGCGACGTTCGACACGACGAAGGCCTTGACCACCTGGCCGCGCTTCTCGTCGGGCACGCCGATCACGCCGCATTCCAGCACGTTCTCGTGGCGCAGCATGGTGTTCTCGATCTCGACTGCGGACATGGTCCACCCGGCCGAGATGATCACGTCGTCGGCCCGGCCGCAGTGGTAGAAATAGCCGTCCTCGTCGGTCCTGGCGCGGTCCTTGGTGGAGAGCCACCCGCCGCCCCGCCAGAGCATGAGCTCGCCGATCTCGCCCGGATCGGTGATCGAGCCGTCGGGCCGGTGGACCTCCAGCTTCTGCCCCGGCACCGGCTTGCCGAGCGAGCCGGGCTTCACCACGAAGTCCTCGGCGCCCGGATAGTTGACCAGGACCACGCCGATCTCGGTCGTGCCGTACATCGAGCAGGCGGGAACCTTGAAATGCTCGTCCACCCATTCCAGCGTCGCCGGGTCGATCGGCTCGCCGGTATAGGACAGCTTGTTGAAATGGAACGAGAAGTCGCCGCCCTTCCCGGAATTCTTCATCATCCGATAGTGGGTCGCGGCCGCGCTCATGTTGGTGATGCCGAAGTCGTCGAGCGCCTTCATCAGGCGGACCGGATCGAAGCGGCCGGCGAAGGTGCCGGTGGTCACGCCCATCGCCAGCGGGGCAAGGGTGCCGTGCCACAGGCCATGGCCCCAGGCCGGGCTCGACGGGCAGAAGAACTCGTCGCCTCTATAATTTGCAGATTTGGGACGGATGCCGGTGCCGTAGAGCGCGGCGAACATCAGCGTGACGAGGGTGCGGTGCGAATGCTTGACCGCCTCGGGCAGCTCGCGCGTGGTGCCGCTGGTATATTGGAAGACGGCCATGTCGTTGGCCTTGGTCTTCGGCGTATAGGTCGCGGGATACTGCTTGATCTCGTCGAGCAGGCCCTGGTCGGCGACGACCACGCGGGGGCTGCCGTCCGTGTTCACCGCGCCGCGCGCCAGCTCGGCCTTCTCGGCATTGGTGATCAGGATCGTCGGATTGCAGTCGCCCACGCGCAGGCGCAGGGCGTCGGGGCCGAACAGGGTGAACAGCGGCACCGAGATCGCGCCGGTCTGCATCGCGCCGAACAGGCAGACGTAGAACGGCAGGCTCGGCTCCAGCATGAAGGCGATGCGGTCGCCCGGCTTGATCCCCTGGGCGTCGAGCCAGTGGGCGAACCGGGCGGCGCCGGCGGAAATCTCGTCGAAGCTCAGGATCTCGTCCGAGCCGTCTGCATGGGCGATCCGCACGGCGGCGCGGCCCGAGCCGTCGGCGTGGCGGGTGATGCACTCGTGCGCGATATTCAGGTGCTCGCGGTCCCCGTCGAACAGCTCCCACAGCGCGGCCGAATTGGCGTGGGCCTGGGCGTCGGCATGGCTCGTGTAGTCGGTCAGCTTCGCCATCGGGGTACAGCTCTTTCCATGCATCCGGGGGTGGGTGCGCGCGACTCGGGCGCACGCCTTGTTGCCGGTCCTCTGGCACAGGGCGCTTGCTATTGCAAATATAGAATGATATTCAAAATATTGAATGACTGGACAGTTTGCACAAGTCCTCCCCGGTACGGGGAGGGGGACCATGCGCAGCATGGTGGAGGGGGCTATCCCCTTGGCGCGTGCTTGCGGGGGCCTGCCCGGCCGGCAACCCCCTCCACCACCCGCTACGCGGGCGGTCCCCTTCCCCGTACCGGGGAGGATGGGATGAGCGACCAGCTCGCCAAGGCGGTCAAGGATTCCAAGGCCCCGGCGATCTCGCGCGCGGCGGCCGTGCTGCGCCTGCTCGGCAAGAGCGAGGCGCCGCTGCCGCTCCAGGCCATCGCCCGGGAGCTCGGCCTGGTGCCGAGCACCTGCCTCTACGTCCTGCGCGCGCTAGTGGCGGAGGAGCTGGTCGCCTTCGATGCCGACACCAAGCGCTATGCGCTGGAGGCCGGCGTGCTGACGCTCGCCCGGCAATGGCTGCGGCGCAACCAGTTCGCCGACCTCGCCCAGCCGGTGCTCGATCGCCTGTCCCAGCAGTTCGGCGCGACCATGCTCGGCGTGCAGATCATGGGGCTCGACCACATCGTCACCGTGGCGGCGGCGCAGGGGGCGGGGTTCCAGCTCAACGTCCAGGTCGGCAGCCGCTTCCCCGCGCTGATCAGCGCGACGGGCCGCTGCATCGCCGCCTGGGGCAACTATCCCGAGGCCGAACTGGCGGCCCGCTTCGCCAAGCTGCGCTGGGAGGAGCCGCCGTCCTTCGCCGAATGGCAGGCCCAGGTCGCCCAGACCCGCGCCCAGGGCTTCGGCATCGACGAGGGCAACTACATCGCCGGGGTCACGGTGCTCGCCGCGCCGGTCTGGAAGAACCGGGGCCGCCCGAGCCATGCGCTGGTCGCGATCGGCATCGGCGCCGCGCTCAAGCGCAACGGGCTGGCCGAGCTGGAAGCCGCCCTGGTCGCCGCCGCGCGCGCCCTGACAGAGCAACTCGGGGGTTAGGTGATCCACTTGCCGCTTCTGCTTCAGCCGCGCTGAAGCAGACTCAGGCATCCGCTACCGGGTCCGAGTGGTTGAGGTGCAGCCCGACCAGCCGGGCCAGCAGGGTCGCGGGGAAGAGCTGGCCGAAGACCGCCTCCAGGCTGACCAGCCCGCGCGCCAGCGGGTGGACCGGCACGATGTCGCCGTAGCCGACCGTGGTGATCGTCGCGACGCTGAAATAGGATATCGCTGCCGAGCGGGCACCGCCGCGCGCCGGCAGGGCGCCGCCGTCGGCCAGGGCCAGCGCGCCGGGCACGTGGTTCTCCAGCACTCCGAACAGGATCGCGAACAGCGCCGCGACGTTGAGGTAGAGCAGCACCGCCCCCTGGATACGGTGCGCGGTCACGCGGCCCGGGCGGAACACGTGCCGGGTGACGAGCGCGGTGATGATGAGGTTGAAGGTGAAGGCGGTCAGCGCGATCACGTCGCGGATCGCCGGGGCCGAGAGCCGCTCGCCGCCGGGCAGCCAGGCGTCGGCGGTCGAGGCCAGGGCCATCACCGCCATCCCGCCGAGCAGGGCGCAGCGCAGGGCCGTGTTGCGGGTCAGCACCGTGGCGGCGACCACCGCGAAGGCGAGGTCGCAGGCGTCGAGCAGCACCCGGCTGCCGATCAGCGCGCCGCTGGGAATCGCGGCGAACAACGAGGTCGCCTGGACGAACAGCAGGATGCTCAGGCTGGCGTCGACCCGGTGCTCGCTCCGGCTGAAGCTGGGATATGGGGATGGCATCGGGGCCTCGTCGTCGATCTCGCCCCGGGTGGCGGGGCGCGGCAGGGGGGCGGCAAGCGGGAATGGGACGGGCGCGGGATCGTCTCCGTAAGGTCCGCCGTTCACGCCCGCGCAATCATCGGGCGGGAATCGTGAACCGAGGCTTGCTAACTCGAGGAGAGAGCGAATGGGTGCAGTAAGGAAAGGGATGCGCGCCGCCATGCTGGCCGTGGTGCTGGGTTCGGGGCTGGCGCTGGCCGCCTGCCATGACGGCCGCCCCGGCCACGCCAGCGACCGCCACCACGGCGGCCATCATGACCACGGGCACGATCGCGACCACCGCTACTAAGGCGATGCCGCGCTGATACGCGCCGTCCCGGATTCAATCCGGGGCGGCGCAGGGCGCGTGTGCAACGGGGGCGTTGGGTCCCGGAATCTCGTCATCTGCCATCCCACACCTCGTCGCCCCGGACTTGATCCGGGGCCCCGCTTCTTCCTGCGCGGCGTCGGAAAAGGAAAGCGGGACCCCGGATCAAGTCCGGGGTTACGAAGGGCGAGGGGAACGCCCAGCATGACGCCGTAAGCCGAAGCGAGATTCCGCTTGACAAATTGAACCATATGGGTTATACGGTCCGCCGTCGTCGCGGTGGATGTCAACGCCGCCGACGATCCACGCGGCGGGTG
>CALLNA010000203.1 GCA_938005655.1 uncultured Novosphingobium sp. | reverse complement strand
CAGGGCATGGCCGAGCCGCATGGTCGCGGCGAGCCGCTCCTGGGCCTCCGCGTCGTCCGCCGTGGCGAAGACCAGCAGGCCGTAGACCGAACCCCGCGCCATCATCGGCAGCTCCAGCGCCGCGGCGTGGCCGGCGTGGTGGGCGCAGCACAGCGAGCCGGCGGCGGGATGGTTGATGTGCGGCTTGCCGCGCTTCAAGGTCCAGCAATTGCTCGGCGCGAGGGTCTCCGCCGGGCGGTAGTCCTCGGGCATGTTCCAGCTTCCGGCGAGGTCCAGCCGGTCGCGCGAGTTGTTGAAGATATAGAGCGCCGCGCCGAAGTCCGGCAGCAGCCGCAGCGAGGTGGCCATGAGGACGGCGGTGGCGTCGTCGTAGCCCTCGGCGCTTTGCAGCATGTCGGTCATGGCGAAGAGTTCGTCGGTCTGCGCCTTGGCCTCGCGCGCTTCCCAGAACACCTCGGCGTTGGCGTGGAGCTGGCTGCGCGAATAGAGCGCCGAGATCGCGTCGGCGACGAAGCCGAGCAGGCCGGCGACGAAGGCCCCGACCAGCACCGCGTCGTGCGGCGGCTGGCCGGTGATCAGGTGCCAGCCGAGCAGGCCGACCGCGAGCAGCACGCAGAGCAGCGCGCCGAGCGAGCAGAGCCCGAAAACCACCAGATGGCGGTTCTCGCGCGCAAAGACTCGTGACCCCGATGGCTGTCCCGTCACCCTCTGTCCCCCTATGATTGCGCGCCGTATGCCGGAACATGGTTCCAAAGCGGTTAAGCGGGCCTAGGGGGGAAATGCGGAGGGGTGGAACGGGGGGCGTTTACCCCTTGAGCTTCATCCCGCCGAGGAAGTCGCGCTTGCCGATGTCGAGCCCGCGGCTGCGCAGGATCGCGTAGGCGGTGGTCGCGTGGAAGAAGAAGTTGGGCAGGGCGAAGGTCAGCAGGTAGTCCTCGACCAGGAAGTCCATCCGCCGCTCGCCGATGCGGAAGCAGGTGTCCTTGCCGACCAGCGCGTTGATCGCCTCGGGGCTCGTCGCCGTCAGGCTGGCCACGGCCCGGTCGATCCCGGCCCGGAGGCTGGCGAAGTCGGCCGGCGGGTCGGAGAAGTCGGGGCTGGTCTCGCCCTTCTGCACGCCCTCGATCGCGCCGGCCGAATGGAGCCAGACCGAGCGGACCTGGGTGGCGAAGGGCCACATGTCCTCGGCCAGGCGGGCCTGGAGCAGCTCGGCCTCCGGCACGCCCTGCTCGGCGCACCAGGCGGCGCCCTTGTCGCACAGGGCGCCGATCGAGGGCACGATTTGCAGGAAGGTCGGAACGGTCGCGGCGTAGAGCGACAGGGTCATGGGATGCATCCTCCGGGCGATTGTTGTGTCCCACGCTAGGCTAGGCCAGGCAAAGCTGTAAACCGGGCTTGGAAGAAGGAGCCCCCAATGAGCACGGACAACCTCGGAACCGCCTCGCTGCGCCTGGAGCGCGACGGCCCCATCGCCTGGTGCGTGATCGACCGCCCCCATGCGCGCAACGCCCTCACGCCTGCGATGTATTTCGGGATCAAGCGGGCGGTGCGCCTGGTCAACACCGATCCGGACCTGCGCGCGCTGATCATCACCGGGACCGACGACCCCTTCGCCCCCGGCGGCGACCTCGGCGGGCGGTACGAGCCCGGGGACGAGCACGTGCCCGAGGGCCTGACCCACGAGACCCTGCCGTTCATGGCGATCCGCGACAGCGTCGCGCCGGTCATCAGCGCGGTGAACGGGATCTGCCAGGCGGGCGGGCTGCTGATCGCGATGATGTCCGACGTCGCCGTGGTCAGCGAGCGCGCGACCTTCCGCGTGCCCGAGCTGCTGCGCGGGATCGTCGATGCGACCTATGCGGCGGTCCTCCCCGCGCATGTCGGCATGGCCCAGGCGCGCGACCTGCTGCTCTCGGCGCGCAAGATCGACGCGGCCGAGGCGCTGCGGATCGGCCTCGTCTCGCGCATGGTCCCGCACGAGCAGTTGCGCGCCGCCGCGCTCGAGGCGGCCAGGGAGGTGCTCCAGACCGCGCCCGAGGCCCGCGCCCACGTCAAGCGGATGCTCAACGAGAACTACCGCCCGGTCGACTACCAGACAATGTTCTGGTCGCTGCAATATTCCGGCGAGCCGCGCGAGGGAATGCGCGCCTTCATGGAGAAGCGGCAGCCGAACTGGATTCCGGAAGGGCTGTAGCGGCGGCGCGCGCGGCGCGCCTCGCAGCTTGTCGGGCAAGAGCAGCTTGATCCCGCACCACTCGAAGTCGGCAAGATCGCATCGGCTCATGCCAAACCCGAATAGATTTCCGTTCGACATGAAAGACGCCAGCCTATCGCCGCTACTCCCCGAGCGAAAACACTCGACACGAGTAATAACTTTGCCCATTCGCGTGGAGAAACGGAGGAAGCGACGATGGTTGCTATCAATATAGAATACGTGGGCGATTTACACTGTAAAGCAACGCACGTTCCCTCCGGGATGGAGCTGATCACGGATGCACCAGCAGACAACATGGGTAAGGGAGAAACATTCTCGCCGACAGACCTAGTAGCGACTGCGTTAGGAACCTGCATTCTAACCGTGATGGGCACGAAGGCGCAGTCGATGGGCATCGACCTGACAGGCTCAACAGTGGTCGTTGATAAAGAAATGGCCAGCGGCCCGCGACGCATTAGTCGCTTGGCCACGAACGTCGTCATTCCTCATCAAGTCGCGGATCGAGACAGGAAGGTTTTGGAAGCGGCTGCGTTTACCTGCCCAGTACATAAGAGCATGTCGTCTGCCGTCGAGATGCCCATCACATTTAAGTGGACGAACTAAGCCGATCAGGCTCCCTCGGTCGAAGCCGTTCGGTTATGGGCTTGCGAACTAATGCATGTTCATCCTCGCCCGTCCACGCCCATGTCAGTGGGAGCGGGGCTGGCCTTCCGCGAGCCGGTTGTACAAGGCCGTGATCTCGGCTTGCCGAAGTTCGTTGCCCGCGGCGGCTTCGCGCCATTTTTCGAAGTAGCTCGCCGCCTGCCGCGCCTTCTCGCGATAGGCGGCCCAGGCGACGGCGCCGCAAAACAGGTTGAGGTAGAGCACCAGGCCGAGCGCGCGGTTGGGCGAGATCGTCCCGCCAGCGGGCGGGAAGAACGGCGGATAGGCGCCGAGGCGAACGAGGATCAGGGCGGCGAAGACACCGAGCAGGCACCACGGCCAAAAGTAAAACGTGGTCCTGGACAGGTAATAGAGCCCGACTGCCCCGGCGACGCCGAGCAGGATGAAATAGTACATCGCCTCCAAGGTGCCCCCTTATTGTCGAGTCGCAGCGGAGCATAGCGCCGTTCGTGCGGTAAGTCCCGCGCGGGGGCTGGCCTCCCGCCCGCTAGTGCGGCGCGCCTCTCGCCTCGCGAGGGGCGATTTTCAAGGTCGGGCGCGCGCGAACTTCACGAAGGGTGCCGTTCCGAGACGGCAAGGCCGATCCCGCCGCGTCCGGCCGCCGCAAAGAGAGCGCGATCCGCGCCCCTCTGCGAATTGGCCGCCGAAGTCCGGGCCGGGCGTCCGCGCAAGCGGACCAGGCCCCGCTGCGTCAGGACGTCTTCTTCTGCCGATAGACGTCGTGGCAGCCCTTGCACGGCAGGGCGTCGACCAGCAGCTCGGTCACGGCGTTGACGTCGCCGGTGTCGGCCGCCGCGGCCAGCTTGTCGGCATTGGCGACGAAGGCTTCCATCTTCGCCGAATAGTCGGCCCAGTTGGTCCAGACCTCGGGCTTGGCCTTGCCGCCCGGCGCGTTGGGCTTGAACGATTCGTAGGCTTCACGGGCGAGCCGGGCGACGTTGTGGGCGTGCTCGGCCATCTTGGTCGGCGGGGTGACGCGCGCGGCGATCGAGCCCAGCGCCTCGGCCTCGTCGTCCAGCGCGTCCATCACCTGCTGGCGATGGAACACCGGGTCCTCGGCCTGGCCGTGGACCGAGGCCAGCGGCACCAGCGGCAGGGCGACCGCCAGCGCGATCTTCACCAGCCGTCCGCGCAGTGGCCGCGCGGCCGGAATATCGTCGAACCCCTCATGCGCCATTCAGATCGATCCTTCCCTCGACATGCGAAAAACACGCAAAAAACATCCGGCCGCGCTGTGGAGCGGCGCGGCCGGTTTCGTCAATTATCGCTGAATAGGCGCTGACCGTCTGTCGCGAATTGTCGCAAGCCCGCGAAGCTTTTGTCAGGGCCGGCCAGGGGTTGACCGGCGCCGCGCCCGCCCGGCACTCTGCCGCGCGTGATCGACCGCCGCACCCTGATGCTGAGCCTGGCCGCCGCCGCGGCGCTGCCCGCCATGGGCGAGGCCCGGCCCAGGCGCCGCCGCACCCGCGCCCGTCCCAAGCCCGCACGGCTGCGCGAGGGCGACGTGCTCGGCCTGGTCGCCCCGGCCGGCTACGTCGCCGACCGGGCCGCGCTCGACCGCATCCTGGGCACGGTCCGCTCGTTCGGCCTGGTGCCCAGGCTCGCGCCGAACCTGCTGGACCGCGCCGGCTACCTCGCCGGGCCCGACCGCGAGCGCGCCGCCGCGATCAACGCGATGTTCGCCGATACGGAGGTCCGCGCGATCATGGCGGTCCACGGCGGCTGGGGCAGCCAGCGGGTCCTGCCCTACCTCGACTTCCCGCTGATCGACGCCCATCCCAAGCTGCTGATCGGCTCCAGCGACATCACCGCGCTGCACCTCGCCCTGGCGGCGCGGACCCATTGCCCGTCGATCCACGGGCCCAACGCCGCCCATTCCTGGGGCGCGGGACCCCGCGCCTCGTTCCGCGCCCTGGCCTTCGACGGCCTGGCCCCGACCGTGGCCAACCCGCCCAATCCCGATCCCTCGCAGCCCGATCCCTGGCCGATCCGCACGCTCCATCCGGGCAAGGCGCGGGGGCGGCTGCTCGGCGGCAACCTCTCGGTGCTGAGCGCGCTGGTCGGCACGCCCTGGCTGCCGAGCTTCGCGGGCGCGATCCTGTTCCTGGAGGACACCAACGAGGCCGAGTACCGGATCGACCGGATGCTGACCCAGCTCGCCCAGGCCGGCATCCTCCGGCGGGTGGCGGGGATCGTGTTCGGCCAGTGCACCAACTGCCGCAACCCGGTGCCCGGATATAGCGGCTACACGGTCGACCAGGTGCTCGACCAGCACCTCGCCCCGCTCGGCGTGCCGGCGTTCCAGGGCGCGCAGATCGGGCACATCGCGGCGCAGGTCAGCCTGCCGGTCGGGGCCATGGTCGAGATCGACGCGACGGCGGGCTCGATCCGCGTGCTGGCGCCCGTGGTGGCCTGAGTCCGGGTTCGTTTCAGCTACACTGAAACGGTTGCGGCACCGGCCCGCTCCCCCGCCCTGCCACCCATAGGGTACTATCGTTGGGTGGCCAGGCGGGGGGGCGGGCCGGTGCCGTTTTCATAAACTCTAGAGACCCAACCGCC
>CALLNA010000202.1 GCA_938005655.1 uncultured Novosphingobium sp. | reverse complement strand
GGCTACTACGGTCCGACCGGCTGGCGCGAGAGGCGCGGTCCCTCGGGCGAGGCGAGCCGCACTCCCCAGGCACGGGACCCGGCCCTGGCGCGGCGGCTGTGGGACCTGTCGGTCGAAATGACGGGGATCGACCCCGGCATCTGAGCGCGACAGCCGCCCGCCTGAAATATTTTTTCGGTCGCCGAGTCCGCTTCGCCACACCACTAGATATCGAGTCCCGCCTTTGCCGCGGGACTCAACATCCTGTGCCGGACTCGTTCCGTTCCTGCGCGTTGATTCGCCGTTAACCATGCTGTGCGAGGATGCCCGCGCCGTTCGCCTACTTGACGGGGACTCCGCGAGGACTCACCCTGAAAGCCGTTGAAGGGGACTGGGTCGAGACATGACGCAAATGCTGGTGAAGGAACGGGCGCGGCCCCCGATTGCGAAGGGGCGTGCGCCTGCCAAGGCTGCGCCGGTCGATCTGCCGCTCGGCCGCATCCTCGATGGCGACTGCATCGCGGCGATGCGCTCGCTGCCCTCGGCCTCGGTCGACATGGTCTTCGCCGATCCGCCCTACAACCTCCAGCTCGGCGGCGACCTCAACCGGCCGGACGGCAGCCATGTCGACGCCGTGACCGACCACTGGGACCAGTTCGAGAGCTTCGCCGCCTACGACAAGTTCACCCGCGAATGGCTGGGCGAGGCCCGCCGGGTGCTGAAACCCACCGGCTCGCTGTGGGTGATCGGCTCCTACCATAACATCTTCCGCGTCGGCGCGATCCTCCAGGACCTCGGCTTCTGGATCCTCAACGACATCGTCTGGCGCAAGGCCAACCCCATGCCCAACTTCAAGGGCACGCGCTTCACCAATGCGCACGAGACCCTGATCTGGGCCTCGATGGGGGAGAAGAGCCGCTACACCTTCAACTATCGCGCGATGAAGACTCTGAACGACGAGCTGCAGATGCGCTCCGACTGGGTGCTGCCGATCTGCGGCGGGCAGGAGCGGCTGAAGTCCGGCGGCTCGAAGGTCCATCCCACGCAGAAGCCCGAGGCGCTGCTCTATCGCGTGATGCTGGCGACGACCAACAAGGGCGACGTGGTGCTCGATCCGTTCTTCGGCACGGGCACGACCGGCGCGGTCGCCAAGCGCCTGGGGAGATCATGGATCGGCTGCGAGCGCGAGACCACCTATCGCGCCGCCGCGCGTGAGCGGATCGACCTGGCCCTGCCGCTCGACGAGAGCGCGCTGACCACGATGCAAAGTCCCAAGGCCGCACCCAAGGTCGCTTTCGGCACCCTGGTCGAGACCGGCTGGATCGCGCCGGGTGCGGTGCTGACCGACAGGAAGCGGCGGCTGAGCGCCACGGTGCGGGCGGACGGCTCGATCGTGGCGGGCGCGGAAAGCGGCTCGATACACGGCCTTGGCGCGAAGCTGCAAGGCGCGCCTTCGTGCAACGGCTGGACCTTCTGGCACATCGAGCATGAGGGCGAACTGAAGCCGATCGACGCGCTGCGGCAGCTCTACCTGCTGGCGACGGAACCGTGAGCATTATTCTCTTCCAAACGTCACCCTGAACTTGTTTCAGGGTCCATTTCTCCCCACAAGCCGCCGTACTCGAAGGCGCAATGGACCCTGAAACAAGTTCAGGGTGACGAAGGGGGTGTTCAGGGGCAGCCAATGACCCAATCGATTTACCTCCGCCCCATCGCGCTTGCCGAAAGCCCGCAGAGCGAGGAGGGCGCGGCTGTCCGCCTGGCGGGCGGTCTCGTCTATGCTAGCCGCTTCGCGCTGATCGTCCGCGAGGGCGGGCGGATCGTCTCGCGCGATCGCTACGGCGTCCGCGAGCTCGAAGCCGCGCTGCCCGGTCTGCCTGAGGAGGCGCGCGAGCAGTGGGCGGACCTCCAGCGCGTCCATCCGCCGCTGCAATGCGGCGCGCGCACGATCCGGCTCGACCAGCCGCAGGTCATGGGCATCCTCAATCTCACGCCCGACAGCTTCTCGGACGGCGGCGAGTTCCTCGACAAGCCCGACGTCGCCAACGCCCATGCCGCGGCCATGCTCGAGGCCGGCGCGGCGATCATCGACGTCGGCGGCGAGAGCACCCGGCCCGGCGCTCCCGCGGTCTGGGAGGGCGACGAGATCAAGCGCGTGATCCCGGCGATCGAGCGGCTCGCGGCGGCCGGCGCGGCGATCTCGGTCGACACGCGCCGCCCGGCGGTGATGGAAGCCGCGTTGGCGGCGGGCGCGCAGGTCATCAACGACGTCTCGGCCCTGCGCCACGATCCCCGCAGCCTGGAGTTCGCCGCCCGCTCGGGCGCGCCGGTGGTGCTGATGCACGCGCCGGGCCCGGCCGACGACCTCCATGCCGACGGCAGCTATGGCGACGTGGTGCTCGACGTCTTCAACTGGCTCCGCGCCCGCCGCGACGCGGCGCTGGCCGCCGGCATCCCGCGCGAGAAGATCGTGCTCGATCCCGGCATCGGCTTCGGCAAGTCGGTCGAGGAGAACCTCGCCCTGCTCAACGCCCTGCCGTTGTTCCACGCCCTCGGCCAGCCGCTCCTGGTCGGCGCGAGCCGCAAGCGGATGATCGGCGCCCTTTCCCACGAGGCTCCGGCGCACCAGCGGCTCGGCGGCTCGCTGACGCTGGCGCTGAAGGCCCTCGACGCGGGCGTACAACTCCTGCGCGTCCACGACGTCGCCGAAACGGTCCAGGCACTCCGCGTCTGGCGCGGCCTGAGGGACGCGGCGCTGACGGACTTCGCGCAGCTTCCCACGGACTAAAGCGAATACCCGTTGTCGCTGACCATCACCGTGCCGGTGATGCCGGCCGCCGCGTCCGACAGCAGGAAGCCGATCTGCCCGGCGAGTTCTTCCGCCGTGGCGAGGCGGTCGGTCGGGCTGACCTCGGCGGCGAGGGCAGCCTTGGCGGCGTCCTTGCCCAGTTCCTCGGCCATGGCCTTGAAGTGGTCGGTGGTCGTCCAGATCGGGGTGTCGACCCGGCCCGGCGCGATGGCGTTCACGCGGATGCCCTGGGGGCCGACCTCGGCGGCGGCGAGGCGGGCGAGGTGGGCGATCGCCGCCTTGCTCGAGCCGTAGGCCGCGGTCATCGGCACCGGCTTCACGCCCGCCGCCGAGCTGGTCAGCACCAGGCTGCGCCCGCTCGCCGCGCGCTGCATGATCCGCAGGGCGGCGCGCAGCGAGAGGAACATGCCGTCGAGGTTGGTCGAGAGCATCCGGCGCCATTCGGCAAAGGACTGGTCGACGATCGGGCAGCCGTTGGCGATCCCGGCGTTGAGCAGGGCGTGGTCGAGCCGGGGCACCTCGCGCTCGATCCGGTCCCACAGCGCCTCGTCGGCGACGTCGCCGGCATAGGTCCGTGCCGGAACGGGCAGGGCGAGGGCGGCCAGGCCCGCCTCGTCGCGGTCGACCAGCACCAGTTCCGCGATGCCGCGCGCCGCGAGCCAATGCGCTGTCGCCGCGCCGATGCCGGAGGCCGCGCCGGTGATGAGCGCCGTGCGCCCCGAAAAGTCGAATTCTCCTGCCATGGGGGCAGGCTAGACCGCCTCAGGCGACGTTGTCGATCCCGAGGTCGCTGAGCTTGCGGTAGAGCGTCGAGCGGCCGATGCCGAGCCGCCGGGCGACCTCGGTCATCCGCCCGCGGTAGTGGCCGATGGCGAGGCGGATCACGTCGGCCTCGATCTCCTCCAGCGGACGCAGGTTGCCGTCGGGGGCGTAGAGCATGACGCCGACGCCCTCCTGCTTGGGCGCGGCGGCGGTGGGCTGGGCGTCGCCGAGGAGGTTGGAGAGCTGGGGGAAGTCGTCGGCGGTCAGGGCGTCGCCGTCGCAGAACACCGCGGCGCGGAACAGCACGGCCTGGAGCTGGCGGACGTTGCCCGGCCAGTCATAGGCGGCGAGCAGCGAGAGCGCGCCGTCGGTGATGCCGAGCGGGCGCAGGCCGGGCTGCTCGCCGATCCGGGCGAGGAAGTGGCGGGCCAGCGCCGAGATGTCGCCGCTGCGCTCGCGCAAGGGCGGCAGGGTGACGGTGATGCCGCTCAGCGCCTGGAACAGCTCGGGCAGGAAGTGGCCCTGGTCGACGAGGTCGCGCAGGGGCAGGTTGCTCGCCGCGATCAGGCGGACGTCGATGCGGAACGAATGACGCGCGCCGATCGGGCGGACGTCGCCCTTGGTGATCGATTCGGCGAGGCGCTCCTGTACCGGCAGCGGCAGGCGGTCGATCTCGTCGAGGACCAGGGTGCCGCCATCGCAGTGCTGGAGCGCGCCGATCTGGCGCTCGAAGGCGCCGGGGAACGCGCCCTTCTCGTGGCCGAACAGCACCGATTCGATACCGCTGGCCTGGGTCGCGCCGATGTTGACGATGCGGAACGGCGCCTTGGCCCGGGGGCTCGCCGCGTGCATCGCGCGGACGACCATCTCCTTGCCGGTGCCGCTCTCGCCCTCGATCAGCACCGGGGCGTGGCCGCGCGCCGCCTTGGCGGCGATGGCGAGGGCGGCGCGGAAGGTCGGCGCGGCGCCGACCATGGCCTCGAAGTCCGGGCTGGCCGGCATCTTCTCGGTCAGCGGTTGCAGCTCGTCGCGCGGCGCCTCGCGCGTGGTCGCGGCGCGCAGGGCCTGCATCAGCATGTCCGGCGCGACCGGCTTGATCAGGTAGTCGGTGGCGCCCGCACGCATCGCCTCGACCGCGAGCAGCGGCGAGGCGCTGGTGGTCAGCATCAGGATCGGCAGGGCTGGGCGGCGGCTCTTGAGCTCGGCGATCAGCGTGCAGGCGTCGTCGCCCGGCACCCACTGGTCGAGGATGATCGCGGAAAGCTGCATCCCCTGGCGCGTGCCGAGCGTGGCGATGGCCGTTTCCGAATCGCGCACGACCAGCGTCCGCCAGCCCTCGCGCGCGGCCAGGGCGGTGATGAGCCGGCACTGCGCCGGTTCATCATCGATCAGCATCAGCAGGCGCTGTTCGAAATCCGCCATTCTTCCCCGTCCGCGTCGCGTTCGGGAAAGGCCCTAGCACCGGGGGGTAAAGACGCGATTAAGGCTGTGCATCCGGCAAAGCCGCTTGAGCCGCGCCGAAGCGGGCGCTAGAGCCGCCCGCACAGCATTCGTCCATGCGTTCGACCGCATCACATCACACGGGGAATTCAGTCCGATGGCTTCCGGCAACGACATCAAGTACCACACCGCGACCTATGAGGGCTTCCTCACCCTGCTGAAGTGGGCGACTCCGATCGCCGGCATCATCACCGCACTCGTTATCTTCCTGATCTCCCGCTAAGCGATGGCGGCTCCCCTGCGCATCGCCGTCCTCGCCGAGCGGGCGAGCGGCGAGACGCGTGTCGCGATCAGCCCGGAGACGGCGAAGAAGTTCATCGCGCTGGGCGCGGCCGTGGCGGTCGAGCAGGGCGCGGGGCTCAAATCCTCTGTCGCCGATTCC
>CALLNA010000201.1 GCA_938005655.1 uncultured Novosphingobium sp. | reverse complement strand
GAACTGCGAATGCTGGGCCGCGGCGGCCGCGGGAGCGGGCGGCGGCGCCTTGGCCCAGGCGGGATTGGCCAAGGCCAGGGTGGAGACCAGAACGATCCCCCGCATCCAACGCAAATTCGTCATGCACATGCCTCCTTCAAGCCGCTCCCGCTCGCCGCATCCTCGCCGACCTTGGGGCCGTGACCGCGGGGCAGCAGGAGGAATAGCAGCGATCCGACGAGGATGGCTCCCGAAATCCCGTAGAGGAAGGGCGAAAAGCTCTCGTATCGCCGGAGCGAAGCGCTGATCAGCAGCGAGCCCGCCGCCGAGGCGAGGAACGAGGCGCTGAACAGCAGGCTCAGCGTGGTCGCATAGATCCGCAGGTGGAAGTAGCGCGCGACGAGGAAGGCCAGCAGGTCGCTCTCCGCGCCCATCGACAGCCCGGCGAGGAACATCGCGAAGACGATCACCGGATAGGTGTTGAGATCGGTCGCCAGTAGGAAGAAGCCCAGCGCCGGCAGGACCATCGAGACGAAGGTGACGGTGGGCGTCGAGAAGCGGTCGAGCGCCAGGCCGCAGCCGACCCGGCCGAGGATCGTGGAGAAGGCGTAGATCGAGACGATCCCCGCCGCCTGTTGCGTCGACAGGCCCTGGTCGATCAGCATCAGGTTCATCTGCGAGGCGTGAAGCTGGGTCTGGATCAGGCAGAGCAGCATGGCCGCCAGGATCAGCCAGAACAGGCGGCTGCGCAGGATTATCGCGAAGGCCCGGCCGGCGGGCAGCGGCGGCTCGGGCCGCTCGCCCGGCGCGGCGACGAGGCGGTCCTCGCGGCGGCGCGGGATCAGCGCCAGGGCGACGAGGCTGACGAGGAGGATCAGCCCGGCGAGCAGGAAGTACGAATTGCGCCAGCCGTGCTGCTGGATCGTACGGTTGAGCAGCGGCACGGCGAGGATCGCCATCAGCGAGGGCGCGGAGTTGACGATGGTCAGCGCCAACCCCTGGGCACGGCGGAAGTTCTCGGCGATCAGGCGGGTATAGACGAGCGGGCTGGTCATCGAGCCCACGGCCAGGACCAGGGTGAAGATCAGCACGTAGGAATAGAAATCCCCGCTCATCCGCCCATAGGCGACGAAGCCCAGCGGCACGAGGAGGGTGCCGAGCGCGGCGACCTTGCGCACGCCGAGGCGGTCGGTGAAGCGGCCGATGAAGGGGAGGACGAGGAGCGTGCTCAGCGTGGCCAGGCCGACCAGGGCGAACTGCGCCTTGGACCAGCCGAACTCCTTGACGAGGTAGGGCGCGAAGGCGCTGTTGGTATAGGCGAACAGCGGCAGGCTGACCGCCGAGCCCAGGCTCGCCGCCGCCAGGGCCCGCCAGTTGTCGCGGAATTCGGCGAGGTAGCCCATCGCCGCCTAGCCGACCTTCTCGAACCTGCCGTCCCTCGGCAGGAGCAGGAACAACAGGCTGCCGGCCGCGACCGAGACCGCCATCAGCGCGAGATAGGGCGCGAAGGAATCGGCGAGGCGCAGGACCACGCTGATCCCCAGCGAGCCCGAGGCCCCGGCGAGATAGACCGCGAAATAGACGAGGCTCAGCGTCGTGCTGAAGATGCTGAGGTTGAAGTGCCGCGCGACGAGGAACGACATCAGGTCGCCCTCCGCCCCGACCGCGATGCCGATCAGCAGCATCGAGAAGCCGATCGCGACCGGCGCGTCGAACGGCGTCGCCAGCACGGCATAGCCGAGCGCGGGCAGGATCATCGAGACAGTCGCGACCAGCGGCGGCGAGTAGCGGTCCAGCGCCAGGCCGCAGGCGATCCGCCCGATCACCGTGCCGATCCCATAGACCGTGATCATCGAGGCCGCGGCGATCGCGCCCAGGTGATTGTCGCGCAGCATCATGCCCATCTGCGAGGCGTGGAGCGGCGTCTGCAACATGCACAACAGCATGGCGAAGAAGATGATCCAGAACGACTTGCTGGAGAGGATCAGGCGGAAGTCGGCCGAGGCGGGGCGCATCTTCGCCGCCGCCTGGGTCCGCGCGGCGCGGTCCTCGGGCGGGATCAGCAGCAGCGCGCCAACCCCGCAGAGCAGCATGAACAGGGCGAGCACGCGGTAGCCGGTGCGCCAGTCGTAGTGCTCGATGATCCACGTCACCAGCGGCGCGGAGATCGCGCCGAGGATGGCCGGGGCGATCGTCACGATGGTCAGGGCGAGGCCCCGCGCCTCCTTGAAGTCGGCGGCGACGAGGCGGGTATAGACCACCGGGCTGGTAAAGCTGCCGACCGCCAGGATCGTGCAGGACAGCAGGAAATAGACGAGGAAGGAGCCGGTCATCAGGCTGTAGCCGACCAGGCAGAGCGGGATGCCCACCGTCCCGAACACGGCCGCGCGCCGCACCCCGTAGCGGTCGGTGATCCGGCCGATGAACGGCAGGCTGGCCAGGGTCGTGAACATCGACAGCCCGATCAGGGCGAACTGCGAACGCGACCAGCCGAATTCCTTGACCAGGTAGGGCCCGAAGATCGTGGTGATGTAGCTCATCAGCATTAGGCCCGAGCCCACGCCGAGGCTCGCCGCCGCGAGCGGCCTGGCGTTCTGCCGCAGCTCGCCGAAATAGCTCATCGGTATCCTCTCCCGTCGTGCGCGGGAGATGTCGGTCCCGTCGCCCCGCACTGTCGGGAATGCGGCGGGGTTTGTCGAGGACCGATCAGTCGAGCGCCGCGAGATAGCCGAGCCGCCCGGCCGCCGCCTCGCCGTAGAGCGAATGGAGGTCGAGCTGGAACTCGATCTCCTCCAGCGGCGACTGGACCCGCGGGTTGCCGGTCCAGAACACGACCCGGCAGACCCGCCGCGCGATCCGCCAGCCTTCGCCGGTGCGGACCAGCGCGTCGTCGTACCAGCCGGTGCCGTCCCACACCGGCGGATCGCCGGCGGCGTGACGGACCAGCCGCCAGGCGCCGTAGGTGTTCGCCCGCGCGGTGTCGCCGTCGACCGCGACGAGATGGTTGGTCATCACGTGCTGGGTCGCGTCGAACAGCTCGTGGAACGTGCCGAAGTCGCGCTTGAAGGCGGCGCGGTCGGTCCAGTGCGAGGTCGGGCCGTAATCCGCGTCGCAGTCCTCGGTGAAGATCCGGTCGAACAGGTCCCAGCGGCAGGTGTCCATGGCCAGGCCATAGAGGTTGACCAGTTGCACGATCTCCTCGCGGTCGGACATCCTGCCTCCTCTCCCGCTTGCCCCCGTCAAAGCGGCAATTCGACCTCGGCCACGCCCTTGAGGATTGTCTCGCCCTCCTGCGTGGTCATCTTCGACTGCACGGTGACGACCGGCACGCCGTAGGCCGTCTGCTCCTTCTTCTCGATCACCTCGCAGTCGACATAGGTCACGTCACCCTCGAAGGCCGGGCTGCGGAACTGGGTCTTGGAGTGCCAGATATAACCCCGGTGCCCGGCCCAGTAGCCGATCGTGTCGAGGTGCCAGGCGTTCATCGACGAGCCGTAGCCATAGACCCCGCCCATGCCGACCTTCTCCGCCTTCTCGGCGTTGATGTGGCCCGAGGACGGCCCGTGGAACAGGCCGTCGGCCTGGCGCGGGTCGTACTTCCGCGCCTCGAAGTCGTAGGTCATGTCGGAGGCGAAGCCGGCATCCTCGGTCGCCGGGTCGTAGGTCCCCTCGGGCGGGTTCCAGCGCCAGGTGCCCCAGATGTTCTGCCGGTGGGCGCGGCATTCGAGCGCGAAGGTGACGCGGCTGTGCGGCCCGATCACCCGGCGCGGCAGGGTGTCGCCGACCGAAACCTCGGAGAAGGTGGGCGACTTGCCCTCGCGGTTGGACATGATCCATTGCAGGCGCAGCTTGGCGACCGCGTCCAGCTCGTCCTTGGTCCAGGACTTTATGGTGCGGGTCTCCTTGTCGTAGACCTTCCGCTTGTTCGCCTCCTCGACCAGGTAGCGGATCGAGGTCGCCCGCTCCTTGGCGATCAGCGCGCCGTGCTGGTTGCGGTGGACCGTGTCGCCGTCGGCGAACATGGTCGGCCCGGCGAAGCCCGTGTCGGTCACGCGGTAGCCGGCGAAGGTCCGCTCCTGGGTCAGCTTGTCGCCGGGGCGGATCGGGGTGCCGTAGAACCACCACTCCTCGCCCGCGAAGATCAGGTGCGAGCCGGGGATTTTGCCGACGCAGGACGGGTGGCAGCCGTGGGCGTAGTCCATCGCCACGGTGAAGCTCTGCGGCGCGACGATCCCGCCGAAGCGCGATTCGCGCGCGAAGTTCTCGTCCCAGTGCAGCGGGTTGGCATAGTCCATCGCCTGGACCCAGCGGCGGATGTCGGTCGCGTTGCAGGGGTCCCACAGCTCGGCGAAGACGATCGGCTTGCCGACCCACTTGTCGACGTCGCTGGTGTCGAGCCTCACGTCCGCTTCGGCCATTCGCTTCTCTCCCGTAAATACCCGGCGCGCCTCCCATGGGCCGGCCGCGCCATCTCGGCCGAAGGTGCAAGGCGATCGGCACATCCTGCAAGCCCTTCCCTCGCCCCTTGCCCCTGTGTCATGCTCGCTGTGCAAGGAGAGGACAGATGGCGACCGCTGCACGCACCCTCGATACGAAGCATGACCCCGCCTTCGCCACCGCCGAGCGCACCGCCCGGCGCGAGCTGGCCGCCGCGTTCCGCCTGGCCGCCCATTTCGGCTGGGACGACAACATCGCCACCCACATGTCGGCGCGGCTGCCCGACGGCTCGTTCCTGCTCAACCCCTTCGGCCTGCTGTTCGAGGAGATCACCGCCTCCAGCCTGATGCGGATGAACCTCGACGGCAAGGTGCTGGAGATTCCCGAGGGCTGCGGGCTCAACCCGGCGGCCTTCGCGGTGCACAGCGCGGTCCTGTCCGGTCGCCCGGACGCCAATTGCGCGATCCATTTCCATACGCGAGACGGCGTCGCGATATCCGCGCTCGAGGAAGGGCTGCTGCCGCTGAGCCAGAACGCCCTGCTGATCTGGAACGATATCGCCTACCACGATTTCGAGGGGGTCGTTTCCCCGGACGAGGAGCGCGAGCGGAGATCGGAAGAGCGTCGTGTAGGGAAAGAGTGTAGATCTCGGTGGTCG
>CALLNA010000200.1 GCA_938005655.1 uncultured Novosphingobium sp. | reverse complement strand
AGCTCGCCCGGCCCGTGCGGCGAGGCCGCGGCGAGTGCCGCCGCGCCCTCGACCGTGGCGAGCGCGAGCCGGTCCGCCTGGTCGCGCGGCAGGCCGAGCGTGGCGGCGCCCTCGGCCAGGGCGTCGATGAAGCGATAGACGAAGGCCGGGCCCGATCCGGCGAGCGCGGTGACGAGGTCGAACTGCGCCTCCTCGGCCAGCCATTCGGTCCGGCCGAGCGGCTGCATCAGCGCGGCGACCGCCGCTTGGCCTGCCGCGTCGAGCCCCTGCGCGAACAGCGCGACCGGCGACTTGCCGATCGCCGCGGCGAGGTTCGGCATGATCCGGACGAGGCCCCCGGCCTGCGGGAAGCGCGCGGCGAGGCTGGCCAACTCGACCCCGGCGAGGATCGACAGCAGCACCGTCCCCTCCCCCGCCAGCCGGGCGAGCCGCGGCGCGACGTCGCCGAGGAGCTGCGGTTTGACCCCGAGGAGGATCGCATCGAACCGCCGCGCGGGCGCCTCGGCCAGCATCGGATCGAGCACGGTAAAGCGCGACGGCGCCAGGCCGCCCGCCAGCCACCCGGCGAGCATCGCCCCGCCCATGTTGCCGCAGCCGACGATGAGGATCGAATCGAGGTTTGCCAAAGGAGCGCTCCAAGCTGCCCTCCCGCTTGCGGAAAGGGTTGGGGATAGGCCTGCCGCCAGGCGCGAAGCCCGACCAGGCCGCTCTTGCCCGTCCCTGGACCCGCCCGCAAGCGGATGGGGGATTTTCTAGGCTTCGCCCGCCGCGTCGACCAGGGCGCTGGCGAGGGCCTCGGCCGGCGTCTTGTCACCCCACAGGATGAACTGGAACGCCGGATAGAACCGATCGCACTCCTCGACCGCGGCCTCGACCGCGGTCTGGGCCTGGCCGATCGAGAGCAGGCCGTCGTCGCCGAGCATGAAGCCGTGGCGGTAGAGCAGCACCCCGCCATTCGACCAGACGTCGAAATGGCCGATCCAGAGCTGCTCGTTGATCAGCGCCAGGACCTCGAACATAGCCGCGCGCTTGTCGTCGGGCACGCGGATGTCGGGCAGGCAGAGGAGCTGGAGCACGTGGTCCTCGTGCCGCCAGATGCCGCGGATCTGGTAGTTGGCCCAGGAGCCCTGGACCTCCGTGGTGATCTCGTCCTCGCCGGCAAACTCGTAGGGCCAGCCGCGCGCCTCGAACAGGGCGGCGAGCATGTCGACCGGCGCGGCGTCTTCCTGCCGCTCGCCCTCGCGGGGGTCGGTCCTCATGCCTCGAGGTCCATTGCGGGCCGATCCATCGCGCGATCCGTTACCGTTGTCATGGGAGCGTGGATGCTTCGCCCGGCCCCGCCGAGACAATGGACGGTTAACGCTGGGCTGCGCAAAACTCGACAAGCCTGTTCACAAGGTGTGGAAAAGCGGTGGACGGGATTCGTCACTTGCCCGCGGCGAGTTCGTCGACCACCTGCCCCGCCGGGCTGGTCCAGAGGAAGGCGCCGTCGACATCGGCACGGCGCAACTGGGCGATGAAGGCGTTCGCCGCCGCCTCGGTCTCGAAGGGGCCGGTCAGGAGCCGGTTAGTCTGGCCCCAGGCAGTGACATGGGGCTTCTTGCCGCGGAATACGGCCGCCGCGTCCTTCGCCATGCGCCGCCAGTCAAAGCCGAGCGCCTGCTTGTTGCGCCCCGTCGCGACCTGGACCCAGATCCGGCTCGGCTGCGCGGGCGGCAGGGGCTTGGCCGGCTTCGCCTCGGGCGGGCGGTTCGGGGTGATCCGGCGGATGTCCACCGCCCCCGCGCTGGGCGTGATCGTGGCCGGCTGGGAGAAGTCGCCGAAAGCCTCTGCCAGGCTCCGCCGCCGGGGCGGTGGCGCAGGCGGCGGCGAAGGCCGGGGCGCGGGCGCCGCGGCCGCAGCGGACGGCGGGGCGTTGCCGGGGGCCAGCGAGAAGGACGGAGCCGCTAGCGGGGAAGCGGTCGGCGGAGAAGAAGCCGGGGCCGGCGGCGCGCTGGCGACGGGTGTCGGCTGGCTGGCCGCCAGCGGCGCGGTGGAAGCCGACGCGGACGTCGCCGTCGGCGCGAGCGCGAAACCGGGAGCCGGAGCGGACTGCGCCGGCGCGGCGGGACGTGGCGGCGGCGCGGACGCGGCGGGCCGCGGCGCGGCCGTAAGGGCCGCGGGCGGCGGTGCGGTGGTGGTGACGGCGACGACCGGCTCGGGCGGGCGCTCGCGCTCCGCCCGGGAGGAGCGCGCCTGGCGATCCTCGCGCGCCTGCCGGGCGAGGCGTTCGCGTTCCTGGCGCGAGGCGCGCGCGGCCTGCTGCGCGTCGCGTCCCCGCGCGCTACTGCTGTTACTGCCGCTCGGGCTGCCGAGCGGCTCGCCGGTCGGGACCAGGCCGGCGTCGGCCCCGGTCGCCGGGCGGCGCGGGGTCGGCGGGGCATAGGCGGCCATGCGCGGATCGTCGCGGCCGATCTCCGAAGCGCGCGGGAAATGGCCGAGGTTGGCGGCAGCCGCCTGCTGCGCGCGAGTGAGCTGGCGCATGTATTTGAGGTAGGGCGCCATGCTCGCGGCGAGGGTCGCGGGCATCGTGCCGTTGGCGATCTGGACGGCCTGGGCCTCGTCGCCGAGGATCGCGAGGCTGAAGGCGCGGGTGCGCCAGGCGCTCTTGTCCTGGCGGGCGAGCAGCGGGCTGAGCGCCGCTTCCGAGCCGCGCTTGTCGCCCGAGATAGCGA
This sequence comes from uncultured Novosphingobium sp., assembly GCA_938005655.1. Taxonomy (GTDB): domain Bacteria; phylum Pseudomonadota; class Alphaproteobacteria; order Sphingomonadales; family Sphingomonadaceae; genus Novosphingobium. The sequence goes on along the minus strand of CALLNA010000200.1, from coordinate 1,493 downwards.
GGCTCAGCGCCAGGCGCCGCACCGCCTCCTCGTTGCCTGGCCCGGCCTCGCGGTAGTAGCGCTGCGCCGTCGCGTTGTCCCCGACGAGGTCGTAGGCGAGGCCCCGGTCAGCGAGCACGCCGCTGGGCAGCGGCCCGGCGCGCTCGGCCTCGTCGAACAGGCGGATCGCGGTGAACGGGTCCTCGTTGCGGACATAGGCGCCGGCGAGGCCCGCCTTGGCCCGGGCATCGCCCGGCGCGACCTGCTCGGCGCGAGTGAAGAAGCCGATCGCCGCGTCGACGTCGTTCATGCCCAGCGCCGCGTTCCCGGCATCGACCAGCGCGCCCGAATCCCGCGGATTGGCCGCGACCCGGGCGAGCGCGGCGTTGAGCGTCCGACTGTCCGACGAAGGAAGCGGCTGGACCACCGGCTGGGCTACGGCCGGGACGGTCGCGGCCAGACCCCAGCCCAGCCCCAGGCCCAGCGCGAGAACGCCGGCAATCGTCCGATCCGATACAGCAACCCGAGGCATTCGACCTATCCCATTCAGCCCGCCGCGACGCGACGAACGCCGCCGAAAACCGGCGCCTTGCCCCCGATTACCTGAACCGGGCGGGAACAGCCCGGGCCGCTAGGCCCGGACCGCGCCGCCGTGCGCGCCCTACTGGTTGTTCTGCCGTCCCAGGAACCGGGGAATGGAGATCGAGCCGCCATCGCCCTCGTCGTCGTCCTCCTCGGCCGCGGCGGTGCGGCCGCGCGAGAGGTTGGCCATGCGCTCGAACAGCGTGCTGCCGCCGGTCGAGGCCCCCGCTCCGCTGTCGCCGGAGACCAACGGACGCTTGCGCGTGACCAGCGGCGAAGGCAAGCCGAGCGGCTCGTCGGATTCGGCCAGGCGGCTGGCGTCGAGCAGCAGCTCGTCGCCACCGCCCGCTCCGCCGCCAGCCCCGCCCGCTCCGCCGGTGCCGCCCATGCCGGGCGCGGTGCCCTGCCCCGCGACATGCTCGTCACCGAGGTCGAGCGGATCGGACAGCCCCGCGACGCTCGACGCCGCGGCATCGGCCTCCTCGGCGGTCTCGGGCTCGCCCGCGTCGCTCCACTCGTCGGCCTCGCCGAGATCGAGCGCCTGGTTCTCCGGCAATTCGTAAGCGGCTTCCTCGGCGACCGGCGCCGGGGATTCGTAGGCGGCGGGCGCCGGCTCGGCCGGACGCTCGAACAGCGGCTCGGCCGCGGGGACCGACAGCGCCGGGCGCGCGGGGCCGCGGGCCGTGCCGAAGCTCAGCGGCCGCTGCGCCTCGACCGCCTGCTCGGCGGTCTGCTCGATGCCGGTGGCGACGACCGAGACACGGATCTTGCCCTGGAGGTCAGGGTTGAAGGCCGAGCCCCAGATGATGTTGGCGTTGGGGTCAACCAGCTCGCGGATGTGGTTCGCGGCCTCGTCGACCTCCAGCAGCTTCATATCGTCGCCGCCGATGATCGAGATGATGACGCCCTTGGCGCCCTGCATCGACACGCCA
>CALLNA010000199.1 GCA_938005655.1 uncultured Novosphingobium sp. | reverse complement strand
CCGCCGCTACGTCCGCGACGGCGATGACCTCAGGATCGACGTCGTGCTGCTTGCGCCCGCGCGCTGGCCGCGCCACATCGTCAACGCCTGGCAGCCCTAAGGAAGACGAATGACCCTGCGCGTAGCCGTCCAGATGGACCCGATCGAGACCATCAACATCAATGGCGATTCGAGCTTCCACCTGATGCTGACGGCCCAGGCGCGCGGGCACGAGCTGTGGCACTACGACGTCCGCACCCTGGCGCTGGAGACCGACAGCGGAGCGGGAGAGAAACTCACCTGCTGGGCCGCGCCCGTCACCGTGCAGCGCGTGGCTGGCGACCATTTCCGGCGCGGGGACTACCGCCTGCTCGACCTCGCGCACGACATCGACGTCGTGCTGATGCGGCAGGACCCGCCCTTCGACCTCGGCTACATCACCGGCACCCACCTGCTCGAACGGCTCAAGGGCCGGACCCTGGTGGTCAACGATCCGGCCGCCGTCCGTAACGCGCCGGAAAAGGTCATGGTGCTCGACTACGCGCGGTTCATGCCGCCGACGCTGGTCGCCCGGCGGATCGAGGACGTCCGCGCCTTCCAGCAGCGGTTGGTTGCAAAAGGATTGGCCGGCGACATCGTGGTCAAGCCGCTCCACGGCAATGGCGGCAAGGCGGTGTTCCGGGTTCCGGCGGACGGCAGCAACCTCGGCGCCTTGACCGAGCTGTTCGGCCAGGTCTGGCCCGAGCCGTTCATGGTCCAGGCCTTCATCCCCGAGGTGTCCGAGGGCGACAAGCGCATCGTCCTGGTCGACGGCGAGGTGGCGGGCGCGATCAACCGCAAGCCGGGCGAGGGCGAGTTCCGCTCCAACCTGGCGGTCGGCGGCTATGCCGAGGCGACGACGCTGACCGCGCGCGAGGAGGATATCTGCGCGGCGCTCGGCCCCGACCTCAAGGCGCGGGGGCTGCTATTCGTCGGGATCGACGTGATCGGCGGCAAGTGGCTGACCGAGATCAACGTGACCTCGCCCACCGGGATCGTCGCCATCGACGCGTTCGACGGGGTGGACTGCGGCGCGATGATCTGGGACGCGATCGAGGCGCGCTACGCGGCGATGCTCGGCTGAAGCGGCGCGCGGCTCGCCGCGGCCTCCAGAACCCCGACCGGCCCGGAGCGTTATCCCGCCATGGACGAATGGATCATCACCCTGATCGAGCAGGGCGGCTATTGGGGCATCGCCTTCCTGATGTTCCTGGAGAACGTCTTCCCGCCGATCCCCTCCGAGCTGATCATGGGGCTGGGCGGGATCGCCGTGGCCCGCGGGTCGATGGCGTTCTGGCCGCTGCTGCTCGTCGGGACGGTCGGTTCAACCCTGGGCAACTACGTGTGGTTCCTTGCCGGGGACAGGCTCGGCTACCGCCGCCTGCAACCGCTGGTCGACCGCTGGGGGCGCTGGCTGACGATGGAGTGGGAGGACGTCGAGCGGGCGACCCGGTTCTTCCGCAGCCACGGGCAATGGATCGTCTTCGCCATGCGCTTCTCGCCGTTCCTGCGCACGATGATCTCGCTGCCCGCCGGCCTCGCCCATATGAAGCACGGCAAGTTCCTCGCCTTCACCTTCGCCGGGGCGGCGGTGTGGAACGCGCTGCTGATCGCCGGAGGGCACTGGCTCAACGCCTACCTCGCCGAGACGCGGCAGTGGTTGGGCTGGATCATCGCCGGCTCGCTGGTGCTGGTCCTCGCCGCCTATGCCTGGCGTGTCATCACCTGGAAGCCGCGCGGCTGAGCTTTACATCGGTCAATGATACGATACAGGATGTATCGCAATTATCGGGAGTTCCCATGCGGTTTCTGGCAATTCTGGGCGCGCTGGCCGCCCTCGGCGCGAGCGTTCCAGCGCAGGCCGAGGCAACCGGAAGCTGGCGGGTCGACGGCGCCATTTCGGGGCGCACCTTCCAGCTCGACTGCCGTTTCGAGGGTGCGGGCGGGGTCTGCGTCGATGCGGCCTCCGGCGGCAAGCGCGTCCATCGCCTGACCAGCCTCTCGGCCTCGGGCGATCAGGTGGCCTGGAGCTTCGCGACCAAGGTCATGCTGATGAACATCGCGATGACCTTCACCGGCCGGGCCACCGGCGACCGCATGAGCGGCACCGTCCGCGCCGCCGGGCGGAGCGGCTCGTTCACCGCCGTCCGGCGCTGAGCAATATCAGGCCTGCTCGCGCGGGTGGGCGTTGCGGTACACATCGAGCAGGGTCGCGGCGTCGACCTTGGTGTAGATCTGGGTCGAGCCGAGGCTGGCGTGGCCGAGCAGCTCCTGCAAGCTCCTGAGGTCCGCTCCCGCGCCGAGCAGATGGGTCGCGAAGCTGTGGCGCAGGGCATGGGGCGTAGCGCTGGCCGGCAGGCCGAGCGCGATCCGGGCGCGGGCCATGGCCTTCTGGACCATCCCCTGCGACAGCGGCCCGCCCTTGGCGCCGCGGAACAGGGGCGTGTCGCGAGCCATGGGCCAGGGACTCCTGGCGAGATAGTCGGCCACGGCCTCGCGCACGATCGGCAGCAGGGGCACGACCCGCTGCTTGGCGCCCTTGCCGGTGACGGTGATCGTCTCGCCCAGCGGCAGGTGCGCGCCGGTCAGCGACAGCGCCTCGGCGATCCGCAGGCCCGCGCCATAGAGCAGCAGCAGGACGGCGCGGTCGCGCGCGCCGATCCATTCCTCCGATGCGTCCTCGGCGACCGTCACGGCGCGATTGACCGCCTCGTCAGGCGTGACCGGGCGGGGAATGCCCTTCTTGACCCGCGGCCCGCGCATCCGCAGCGGGGCGGCATCGGGCAGGCCCGCCCGCTCGCGCGCGAAGGCGAGGAAGGCCTTGAGCGCCGAAAGCTCGCGCGCTGCCGAGGCATTGCCGATCCCCTCGCTGCGCCGCCGGGCGAGCTGGCCGCGCAGGGCGCCGGCGTCGAGCCGGGCGAGGGCGGTCCAGTCGGTCTCGCCCAGCGCGTCGAGCAGCCGGGCCGCCGTGGCGGAATAGGCGCGGGCGGTATGGGGCGAGCGGCGGCGGCCCTGCGTCAGGTGGACATGCCAGGCCTCGAGGATGTCGCCCCGCGTCATGCCGCAACGAGGTCCGCCGGGACCAGCTCTCCCAGCAGGGCGTCGAGCAGGGGCATCCCGGCGTCGGTCACGATCAGGCGGCTGCCGTCGCGGCGCAGCAGGCCCTGGCCCTCGTACAATGCCGCCTTGGCCGGATCGCACAGCGCATCGCGGGCTATCCCGAACCGCCCCGCCAGCGCCGTCAGATCGACGCCCTCGCCAAGCCGCAGCCCCATCAGCAGCGCCTCCGCCGCCTGCTCGCCGGGGGCGAGCGGGCGGGATTCGGCGATGCCGTCGCCCTGCTTCCCGATCGCGGCGAGCCAGTTCTCGGGCTTGCGATGCCGCACCGTCGCCAGCCCGCCGCGCCGGCCGTGGGCGCCGGGGCCGATCCCGCAATAG
>CALLNA010000198.1 GCA_938005655.1 uncultured Novosphingobium sp. | reverse complement strand
CCCGCCGAGCTCGATCCGCACAAGACCTCCCTCACCGCCGCCTGGCACGTGATCGAGCACATCTACGATGGCCTCGTCTCCGTCAGCCCGGCGCTGACCCCGGTGCCGGCCCTCGCCGGCCTCCCCGCCGGCCTCGCGGTTCCCGACCCATGGAGCCCGGGCGCAATCGCAAGCCTCGCCGCCGCCAAACGGGTGCTGCTCGTCGGCACCGGCCTGACCGCGGTGGACATGGCGCTCTCACTCGACCAGGCCGGCTTCGCGGGCAGCATCACCGCGCTCTCGCGCCGCGGCCTGCGGCCCCGCGCCCATACCGAGACCGGCCCCGCAGTCGGCGCGGTGAGCCGTCCCCAGGCGAAAGGCTCGCACCTGCTCCGCGCGATCCGCCGCCGCGCCACCGAGATCGGCTGGCGCGCCGCGGTCGACGAGCTGCGCCCGCACGTGCAGGACCTCTGGCGAACCCATTCGCCGGCCGAGCAGGACCGCTTCCTGCGCCATGCCCGACCCTATTGGGACGTCCACCGCCACCGCTTCGCCCCTGCGGTCGACCGCCGGATCGCCGAGCTCGAAGCCGCCGGCCGGCTCCGCTTCGCCGCCGGGGAGCTGGTCGCGGCCGCCCCGCATGACGGCGGCGCGCGCATCGCCTTCCGCCCGCGGGGCGGCGACGGGCTCGAACACATGCAAGTCGACCGCGCGATCAACTGCACCGGCCCCGACGGCGACCTGCGGCGCGTGCCCGACGCCCTCGTCGCGGACTTGCTCGACACCGGCCTGATCCGGTCCGACGCCCACCGCCTGGGCATCGACGTCGATCATCTCGGCCGGGTTCGCGGCGCGACCGGCGAGGCCCACGACCACCTGTTCGCCGTCGGCCCGATCACCAAAGGCGAAGCCTGGGAGATCGTCGCCGTCCCCGACATCCGCCGCCAGGTGTGGAACCTCGCCCGCTTCCTTGCCGACGCGCACTGGGTCGGCGGGGAAGGGCTCTAGCCTCGCCCCCTCAGGTTGGCGGGGGAATCAGGCCACGAGCCCCGAACTCCTCGCCGGGCTCGCCAAGCCTGCGCGGCTAGTCGCGCACGGCTACGCTTCCAACTCCTGTCCATACCGCGCCATAAGCGCGCGCGTTACCCCGTTGGTCCAGCCGAAGCCTTCCTGCACGCCGTATTCGCCGCCGCCGCCGCCGCCGCCGCTTTCCACGTCGTACTTCTCCAGCAGGCGCCCGCTCGCGGCAAACTCGCGGGTGACGGTCGCCGTCCAGCGCCGCGCGATCTCGGCCGCCAGCGCCGGCTCGCCATGCCGCTCCAGGGCCTCGCAGGCGATCCATTGCAAGGGCGCCCAGCCGTTGGGGGCGTCCCATTGCTGCCCGCTCGCCACCCGTGTCGTCCGCAGCCCGCCGGGCGCCAGCAGGTCGCGGCGAGCGGCCGCGATCGTGCGGCGGGCACGCAGTTCCCCGGCGCAGCCCGTGAACAGCGGATAGAGCATCGCGGCGGTCGGGCTGGCGGAAACCATGCCCGCGTCGATCAACCAGTCGGCGTAGAAGCCCTCCGCTCCGTTCCAGCAATAGCGCGCCATGGCGGCGCGGCGGCGTTCGGCGGCGAGCGCCATGTTGGCCTGCCCGGCCTCGGCCAGCGCGCTTTCGAGGCCGTGCAGCAGCGCGTTGAGGCAGCAGGGGACCACGCGCGTCGTCCGGATCGTCGCGATGTCCCCGGCGTCGGCCAGCCAGCGCGAGCTGAAGTCCCAGCCGCTCTCCGCGCCCGCGCGGATATCGCGCCAGACCGCGTTCGCGGGACGGGGGGCCAGGCGGGCGGTGGCGACGTCCTCCGCCCAGCTTTCGTCGCGCGGGCCGTCACGATCGTCCCAGAAACGGTTGAGCAGGGAATCGTCGGGCATCCGCACGACGCGTCCGCCCGTCATCCAATAGGCATGTTCGCGGCGCATCGCCGCGATCAGCCGCGGATCACCCTGCCGCTGCGACAGCCCGACCATCAGGTAGAACACCGGCGGCTGCGACCGCGACAGGTAATAGGTGCGGGTGCCGTTGGGAACGTGGCCGAACTGCTCGATCAGCCCGGCGAAGAGATCGACCATCTCCTCGACCAGGTCCTGCCGGCTATCCCGCGCAAGGCCGAGCATGGTGAAGTAGCTGTCCCAGTAATAGAGCTCGCGGAACCGCCCGCCGGGCACGACATGGCGCTGCGACACGGCGAGCGCGGAGCCGCTCGCCGCGACCGGGCCACGCTCCAGCCGCGACCAGCGCGCGGCGATTTCCTCGGCCAGCGTCGTCGCGGGCGCGCCGGGCCGGGCGGCTGTTGCGGGCTCCTCCGGCAGGGCGAAGTTGGCGGCCACGAAGTGCCGCAGCGCCTCCGCATCGCCGGGCGCCTCCCGCGCATAGGCCGCAACGATCGCGGCGGGATCGCGCAGGGGCACGGCGTCCGCGAAGGTCTTGCTGTCGGCGAACAGGCCCGCCTCCTGCACCGCGGCGAACAGGGCGCCGTAGAGCTGCGCCGGCGGAACGGGCCGTCCGCCGTTCGTGCTTGTTGTTGACGCCAACTTCACTATGCCTCGCCCCCATGGCCGAACCGCGTCAGAATCTTGAAGCCGCGCCTGCTGCCCGCCGGGTGACTCTCGAAGACATCGCCCGCATCTGCGGGGTTTCGAAGATCACCGTCTCGCGCGCCCTGCGCAAGAGCCCCAAGGTCCGTCCCGACGTGCGCGAGCGGATCGAGGCCGCCGCGCGCGAGGCCGGCTATCGCATCAACCTGGCCGCGCGCGACCTGCGGCTGCGCAACCGCCGCCGCGTGGCGATCGTCGTGGACCTCGCCCCGGACGAGGCGCGGCCGATGTCCGATCCCTATCCGCTGGTCCTGCTCGGCGGCGCGGTCGAGGCGCTGGCGACGGCCGGCTACGCCGCGGTCGTCACCACCAGCGATCCGGCGCTGCGCGACGAGGCCTCGGACACCAGCGGGATCATCCTGCTCGGCCAGGGACCCGACCACCACACGGTCCGCGAATATGCGCTGCTCGGCCTGCCGCTGGTCGTCTGGGGCGACGACGGCGACGGGATCGACCGCGCCTCCGGCGTCGTCGTGATCGGCAGCGACAACCGCCAGGGCGGCGCCCAGGCCGCGCGGCACCTGATCGAACGCGGGCGCAAGCGCGTCGCCTTCCTCGGCGACACGCGCCACGCGGAGATGCGCGCGCGCTGCGACGGATGCCAGGCGGTCCTTGCCGACCACGGCCTGGCGCCGGCCATCGAGCTGCATTGCGAGCTGACCGCGGCGGCGGCCGAAGTGGCGGTCGAGGCGCTGCTCGGCCGCGACCCCAAGGTCGACGCGATCTTCGCCGGGAGCGACCTGATGGCCGCGGGCGCCAAGCGCGCGGCGGCGCGCGCGGAGCGCGACATCGCCATCGTCGGCTACGACGACAGCCCCGCGGCGGCGGCATTCGGCCTCACCAGCATAAGCCAGGACTGGGCCGGGGGCGGCAAGCTGCTGGCCCGTGCATTGCTGGAACTGATCGCCGGTCAACACCCCGAACCCTCCTCGCTCCCGACTCGACTGGTGCTGCGCGATACCTAGCCGCAAGACGAATGGCATCGATATCATTTTTTAGTGTACCGCGTCGATGCGTGGCGCTAAAGTGGTATCGAACAAGATAGAATTGCAGGGAGCGGCCATGCCAGGGCCCGGATCATCGCTGGAAGGCCAGGGTGCTTCCCGCCTGCTGCTGGTGGCGGCGCTGGCGCTTTCCTACGCCCAGTTCGCCGTGCTGCTGAACAGCGTCGGCACGGTGATCCTGCAAGCGGTGAACGGCTTCGGCGTGGACAAGGCGCAGGCGGCGACGCTGGAGGCGTTCAAGGACCTGCCGATCGCGATCGTGTCCCTGGCGGTCGCCGCCTACCTTCCCCGCTTCGGCCTGCGCCGCGCCCTGATCGCCGGCCAGGCGATCGTCGCCCTGGCCTGCGTCGCCATGGCGCTGCTGCCGGGCTTCGCCATGGCCCGGCTGCTGTTCCTGGCGACGGGCGTGGCCTTCGCCCTGGTCAAGACAGCGACCTACACGGTCATCGGCCTGCTGACCGACAGCCCCGCCGCCCATGCCGCCCTGACCAACCGGATCGAGGGCGGCTTCATGCTCGGCGTCCTGTCGGGCTATTGGCTGTTCGGCCTGTTCATCGACCCGGCGCACCCCGGCGATCCCGTCTGGCTGCGCGTCTATTGGCTGCTGGCCGCGCTGTCGGCGGGGATCGTCGCGCTGCTGCTCGCGGCGCGGCTCGACGAGCGCGGCGCGCAGGGGCCCGAGACGGCAAGCTGGCGCGCCATGGGCCGGCTGATCGCCCTGCCCCCGGTCCTGTTCTTCGCGGGCGCCGCCTTCCTCTATGTCCTCGTCGAGCAGGGCGTGGGAAGCTGGCTGCCGACCTTCAACGCCGAGGTGCTCGGCCTCTCCGCGCCGATGAGCGTCCAGGGCGCGAGCATCTACGCCGCCGCCCTCGCCTTCGGCCGCCTGGCGGCGGCGGCGCTGATCACCCGCTTCGGGTGGCCGCGCCTGCTCGGCCTATGCATCGCGGGAATCGTCCTCGTCGTGCTGGTCGTGGTGCCGCTCGCCCGCGACCACGGCGCGGCGCGCACGGAAAGCTGGGCAGCGCTGCCCTGGTACGGCTATGCCATGCCGCTGATCGGGCTGTTCCTGGCGCCGATCTATCCGACGATCGTCTCGGCGATCCTGTCCGCCCTGCCCCGCGCGCAGCACGCCGCGATGACCGGCCTCATCATCGGCTTCTCCGCGCTTGGCGGGACGACCGGATCGTTCATCACGGGCCGCGTCTTCGCGGCGTTCGGGGGCATCGCGGCCTTCCGGCTGATCGTCGTGCCGGCGCTGCTGCTGGGGCTGCTGGTCGCGCTGCTCGATCGGCTGCTGCGCAAAGCTGTGCTGTCAGCCTCGAAAGATTTGCCCGCATCGCCTATTGTCAATCGATAAAGTAGAGATTTACATCATCCATCAGGGGGAAGCCTTCATGAGACTGTTCGATCACATTGCCCGCCTTGCCGTTTCCGCCTTCGCGCTGTCCTTCGCCATGGCCGCGCACGCCCAGGAAAATCCGGCGCCCGACGCCGACGCCGATTCTGCGTCCGCAAATGACATCGTTGTCACAGGCACGGTCCGGCGCGACGGCCTCAACCGGCTCGACGCCGGCTTCTCGATCAGCACGATCTCCGATCAGCAGATCGAACGGCTTGGGCCGCGCAGCACGGCCGACCTGCTGAAGCTGGTCC
>CALLNA010000197.1 GCA_938005655.1 uncultured Novosphingobium sp. | reverse complement strand
GGCTGGAGCGCTATCACGCCGCGCTGGAGGCGGTGACGGGCGCGAAGCTGCCGCCGCCGAGCCCGTCGAACCGCGTCACGGTCTTCGTCGTCTCCGGCGAGCGCGAGGTGCAGCGGCTCTACGGCAAGGGCAGCCAATATATCGGTGCGTTCTACATCCCGCGCGCCGGGGCCTCGGTGGCGATCGTCCCCCGGGTTTCCACGGGAGGCGCGGCCACGGGCGACCTCGACTATTCGATGATCGCGCTGCTCCACGAATATGCGCACCATTTCATGATCTCGACCAATGCCTTCGCCCTGCCGAGATGGCTGTCGGAAGGCGGGGCGGAGTTCTTCGCCTCGGCCGACTTCGGCAACGACGGCGGCGTCGGCCTCGGCCGCCCGGCGCAGCACCGCGCGGGCGAGCTGTTCTTCGCGCGCGACGTGACGGCGGGCCAGCTGCTCGACCCGGAAGCCTACGAGAAAAGCAACCGCGGCAAGAGCTACGACGCGTTCTACGGCAAGAGCTGGCTGCTCTACCATTACCTGACCTTCGGCGGGACGCGGGACGGGCAACTGGCGCGCTACATCCAGCTCCTGATCGCGGGCAAGCCGTCGCGCGAGGCCGGGCTGGAGGCGTTCGGCCCCTTCGACAAGCTGGAGAGGGAGCTCGACGCCTACCTCAGGCGGCCGCGCATCCAGATGATCCGCCTGCCGGCCAGCGCATTGCACATCGCGCCGATCCGGATCAGGCGGCTCGGCGAGGGCGAGGCGGCGATGATGCCGATCCGCATCCGCTCGCGCCGCGGGGTGACGCGCGAGCAGGCGGTCGCCCTGGTGAAGGACGCGGAGGAGGTTGGCCGGCGCTTCCCCGGCGACGCCGCGGTCCAGTCCGCGCTGGCCGAGGCGGAGTTCGACGCCGGCCACGATGTGGAGGCGATCGCCGCGGCGGACCGCGCGCTGGCGCTCGACCGCACCCAGGTCAATGCCTACGTCCAGAAGGGCTATGCCCTGTTCCACCAGGCCGCCGAGGGCGGTGATCCGGCCGCCTTCATCAGGGCCCGCGCGCCCTTCGTCGCGCTCAACCGGCTGGAGAACGACCATCCACTGGCGCTCGCCTATTACTACGAGAGCTTCGTGCGGGCGGGCGTCAAGCCGACGAAGCTGGCCGTCGACGGGCTCGAACGCGCGGTCCAGATCGCGCCGTTCGACTTCGGCCTGCGGATGACCCTGGCCATGCAGCAGCTCCGCGACGGCCATCCCGACTGGGCGAAGGCCAACCTCGCGCCGGTCGCCTACAATCCCCACGGCGGCAAGCTGGCCGAGGTCGCGCAGGCGGCCATGGCGCGGCTCGCGGCGGACCCCAAGTGGGACGGCAGCGGCGCCGAGGTTCCGGGGGACGACGCGGACGGCGATTGAGGCCGCCGCCGCTCCATTTGCGCTTCCTTTACCGCCGCCCGGTTATGGCGGGCTCCCGGACGAAGGAGCAGGGGCGATGAGGCAAGCGGTGTTCCCCGATGCGGCGCGCGCGGCGCTGGCCGCCGCCTATCCGCAAAGCCCGACGCAGCTCACCCACAGCATCGCGGACCATCCGCTGCTCTCGCTCGACGCCCTGGCCGATCTCGCCGCGCGGCTGCGGCCCGAGACGCTCGAGCACAATGCCGCAACCGACCTGCCGCTCGGCATCGCCTATGCCGACACGCCCCGGAACGGGCTGTCGGTGCACGAGACGATCCGCCGGATCGGGGAATGCGGCTCCTGGGTGCTGCTCAAATATATCGAGCAGGACCCCGCCTATGCCGCCCTGATGCGCGAGGTGCTGGGCCAGATCGAGGATATCGTCCGCCCGGCGACCGGCGAGATGATGCGCTTCGAGGGCTATGTCTTCATCTCCAGCCCCCGCGCCGTGACGCCGCTGCACTTCGATCCGGAATACAACATCCTGTTCCAGGCGCGCGGGTCGAAGACGATGACCCTGTTCCCGACGGCGGACCCGGACATCGTCAGCCAGGAATTCTTCGAGGCCTATTTCAACGGCGGCTCGCGCAACCTGCCGTGGCGGGACGAGTGGCGCGCGCGGGCGCGGCCGATCGCGATCGAGCCGGGCGAGGCGATCTACGTGCCGATCCTCGCCCCGCACTGGGTCCAGACCCATGACGAGGTCTCGGTCTCGCTCTCGCTGACCTGGCGCAGCGAGTGGTCGTTCCACCATGCCGACGCCTGCCGCTTCAACCGGCGGCTGCGCCGGATCGGCCTGCGCCCCGCCGCGCCGCGGCTCTATCCGGCCGACAACCGGCTCAAGTCCTACGGCCATCGCGCGCTGGCGCGGGTGGAGCGGATGCTGCGCGCCGGGTGAGATGCCTCCGGGCCGGCGCCCGCCGTCCCTTTCCAATGTTGGAAAGCGGCCTTTGACGCTTCCCGGCAATCGCGCCATGACGGCGGGAAAGCACCCGGGAGACGATCGATGCCTGATTCCGCCAATGCCCCCTTCGCCGGCGCCAACGCCCTGATCTTCGGCGGGGCCAAGGGGATCGGCAAGGCGGTCGCGCTCGAATGGGCGCGGCGCGGGGCGCGGCTGGCCGTGGCCGACATCGACGAGGCCGCGGCGAAGGAAACTGCCGCCGAGATCGCGGCGGCGGGCGGCACGGCGGTCGGGCTCGGCGCCAACGTGCTCCAGGACGAATCGGTCGCCGCCGCCACGGCCGCCGCCGAGGCCGCGCTGGGCGAGATCGACATCCTGATGAACAACGTCGGCTCGATGCTCAACGGCCATCCGGAGGACATCCCGATGGCCGAATGGCACCGGATCATGGAGATCAACTATTTCTCCGTGGTGCGCGGCGTGCAGGGCTTCCTTCCGAAGTTCCTGGCCCGCGCGCCGAAGAACGGACGGCGCGGGCACATCGTCAATACCGCGTCCTTCGCCGGGCTCTATCCCTATGCGGCGAGCCGGATGCCCTATGCCGCGTCCAAGGCGGCGGTGATCTCGCTGAGCCAGAACCTCGCGCTCTACCTGGAGCCGCAGGGCATTCGCGTCACCTGCCTGATGCCGGGGCCGGTGATGACCGGGGTGCTCGACACGATGACCTCGTGGACGCCCGACTGCCCGATGCGCGGCCCCGGCGCGGAGCTGGACCTGATGCTGCCCGACGACGTCGCCGTGACCCTGTCCGACGGGATGCGCGACGGCCAGGTGCTGATCCCCTCCGATCCCACCGCCTGGGACATCGTCCGGCGCTGGGCCGACTCCCCCGACGCCTTCATCCGCGGCAAGATCGACGATTTCGCGCGCGGCGACGTCGGCCGCCCGCAGGTGAGCGACGCGGTCAAGGCGCGGCTGGCCCAGGCGGGCGCGCAGTGAACCGCCTTGGCATAGAGATGCTCACGCTCCTCGGGATGCCGCCGGTGGAGCACGTGCGGCTGGCGGCCGAGCTCGGCTGCGCGGGCATCTCCAGCGGGCTGACCGGCCTGCCGCTGACCATGTTCGGCATCACCGACTTCGCGCCCTATCCGATGTGGTCGCTGCGCGACGACGCCGCGCTGCGGCGCGAGACCCTGGCGGCGATCAGGGACACCGGCGTCCATATCGCTCTCGGCGAGGGCTTCCGCGCCCGCTCGGACGGCGACGTGCGCGATTTCGCGGGCGACCTCGACCTCATGGCCGAGCTGGGCGCGCGGCGGATCAACGCGATCTGCATCGAGGAGGCGATGGTCGCCGACGGCTCGGCGCACGACCAGCTCGCGATCCTGGCGGACATGGCCCTGGCGCGGGACCTGGCCTTCACCATCGAGTTCACCCCGCCCCACGGGATCAACTCCTTCGAGCGCGCGCTGGCGGCCTGCCGCCACATCGGCCAGGGCAAGGCCCGGGTGCTGGTCGACGCCATGCATTTCTTCCGCACCGGCGGGACCGTCGCGGCGCTGGAGGCGGTCGATCCCGACTGGATCGGCTATGCCCAGATGTGCGACGCGCAGGCCGTCTCCTACGACGAGGACTATTTCATGACCGCGATGTTCGCCCGCGGCATTCCGGGCGAGGGCGAGCTGCCCCTGCGCGAATGGGTCGCGGCGCTGCCCGTCGACTGCGAGATCGGGCTGGAGGTGCCGCGGCTCGACGTGCTGCGCTCCGGCGTCAGCCCGCGCGACCATGCGGCGCGGGTCGTCGCGGCGGCGCGGGGGCTCGGGGCGTGAGCGGCCGGGAAACCGGGCGGGTCGCCCTCGTCACCGGTGCGGCGCGGGGGCTCGGCCGGGCGATCGCCGAGGCGCTGGCGGCGCAGGGCGTGGCGCTGATGCTGGTCGACGTCCTGGCCGAGCGGCTGGAGGAAACCCGCGCGGCGCTGGCGGCCGGAGGCGCGGCCTGCGCGGCCTTCCCCGCCGACATCTCCGAGCGCGCGAACTGCCTGGCCGCGGTCGCGGCGGCGGTCGCGCGGTTCGGCCGGCTCGACGTGCTGGTCAACGCCGCCGGGCTGATGCGCTTCAACCATGCCCACGAGGTGCCGGAGGACGAGTTCTGGCGGATCATGCAGGTCAATGCCGCCGCGCCCTTCTGGTTCTTCCAGGCGGCCCTGCCGCACCTGCTCGAAAGCCACGGCAACATGGTCAACGTGCTGTCGCAGAGCGCGCTGATGGGCACGTCCTACATCGTCCCCTACGGCATGTCGAAGGCGGCGCTGCTCCAGATGACCAGGTCGCTGGCGATCGAGTACGTCGAGCAGCCGATCCGCATCAACGCCGTCGCGCCCGGCGGGATGATGACCGAGATCAGCGCCGAGGCGCGGATGCCCGAAGGCGTGAACTTCGCCAAGATCAAGCGCTATTCGGGCGAGCGCCCGCCGGCCGCCCCGGCCGAGGTCGCGGCGGTGGTCGCCTTCATCGCCTCGCCCGCGGCGAGCGGGGTCCACGGCGCGGTGTGGACCGCCGACGGAGGCGTGACGGCAGGCTGAGGTTTTACCTCTCTTGCGAATCCTACAATGTCAAAGAGCGTCGAATCGTGACAGCTCCCGGCGATGTAGGAAAATGGTTTGTTGGGGATGATGTAGTTTGCAAACAGACCGAGCGTACGTTCTCACCTGTTCGTCACCCCGGACTTGATCCGGGGTCCCGCTTCCTTTTCCAGCGTCGCGCACGAAAGAAGCGGGGCCCCGGATCAGGTCCGGGGCGACGAGGTTGTGATGGCATCCGCTTTCCATTCCATCTCGGTCATTCGGTCGCCGGTTTTGCAATCGCCAATGGTTTTTGGGCACGCGCCGCTCAGGCCGCCGACAGGTCGTAGCGTTCGCCCACGGCCGCCTTCAGCTTGTCGAGCGCCTGGGCCTTGAGCTGGTGGACGCGCGGCACGCTGACGTCGATGACCTGGGCGATCTCGGCCAGGTTCAGCTCCTCCACGAAGTAGAGCTGGACCACGACCTGGAGCCGGTGCGGCAGGCCGGCGATGGCTTCCACTAGGTTTTCGCGCATTTCCTTGTCCTCCAGCAGGGCCAGGCTGTCGGGGCGATCGTCGGCGAAGGCCGGATCGCTGTCCGAATAGGTGTCGTCGAGCGCTTCGAAGCGCAGGGGTTGGCTGGCCGAGCGCAGCTCCGCCAGCTCGGCGTGGGTCAGGCCGAGCGCCTCGGCAAGCTCGGCGGCGCTCGGCTCGCGGCCGAGCTGGATGCGCAGGGCGCCCTCCTTCTGGCGGAGCAGCTTGCGCCGCTCGACCGCCCCGCGCGAGATCGGCAGGTGGCGGCGGACGAGGTCGATCATCGCGCCGCGCACCCGCAGCTTGGCATAGGCGGCGAAGCCGTCGTCGGTCGCGCCGGTGTGGTTGCGCACCGCTTCGGTCAGGGCGAGCAGGCCGGCCTGCATCAGGTCCTCCAGCTCGATCCCGTCGCGGCCCGAGCCGTGGACGTGCCAGGCCAGGCGGCGGACCATCGGCAGGAACTTGCGGACCGATTCGGCCTCGTCCGTGCCGTAGGCCTTGGCGGCGGCGAAGGATTTATGATCGTGGATCATGCGGCCATGCTCTCGAATTGACCATTGTTGGGGGACGGCAGGCCCGGGGCGGGCGCGGGCTCGCCGCCGATCACGCTGATGACCTCGATCGGCTGGGCGACCGGCAGCTCGGCGATCGACAGGACGGTGCAGGCCGGCGCGCGCAGCTTGAGCAGCGAGGCCAGGGCGCGGCGGGCGCGGGGCTGGACGATCAGCGCCAGCGGCTGGGCGTGGGGCCCGCGCTCGGCGGTGAGCCGGGCGATGTGCTCGCCGATGTTGCGGGCGAGGTCGGGCTCGATCACCGGCTGGCCGGTGGTCGGGTCGTGCAGGCCCTGGACGATCATGTTCTCCAGCGCGGCGTCGAGGGTCAGGACCGGCAGGCGCTCGGTCGGCGCGCAGATCCGCCCGACGATCAGGGCGCCGAGGTCGGCGCGGACCAGGTCGACCAGGCGGTCGTGCTCCAGTGTCGTCTGCACCGCCTGGCTGAGGCTGGAGAGGATCGGCAGCGGGTGGCCGATCGGCACGCCGTCCTCCAGCAGGTTGCGCAGCAGGCGGGTGATCGCGGCGAGGCTGAGCGGGGTCGGATAGACCGTCTCGACCAGGCCGGCGGCCTGTTCCTTGACCCCGTCGAGCAGGTCGCGGACCTCGTCCGGCCCGAGCAGCGCCTGCGGCCGTTCGGCGAGGAGTTGGTTGAGGTGGGGGGCGATCACCGTGCTGGCGACGACCGTCAGGAAGCCGTCGGCGATGGCGTGGTCGCGGGCCGAGGGATCGATCCACAGCGCCGGGCAGCCGAACGAGGGATCGTGGGTCTCCTCGCCGGTCAGGCCGTGGCCTTCCCGCGCCTCGCCCGCGTCGATCGCGAGGATGCGCTCGGGCCGGACCGAGCCGCCGCCCAGTGGCACGCCGCCGAGCAGGATGCGGTAGTCGTTGGCCGGCACCTCCAGCGCGTCGCGCACCCGGAACTGCGGGATGACGAAGCCGAAGGTCTGCGAAAGCTGCTTGCGGACCCCGGTCAGGCGACCGACCAGCGGCGCGCCGCGGCGCTCGTCGACGAGCTGGACCAGGCCGTAGCCGACCTCGATCGTGACCAGGGTGTGGTCGCTGACGTCCTCCAGCACGATCTTCGCCGGGTCGATGGGGGCGGCCGGGGCCTCGACCACCGGGGCCGGGCGGGCGGCACGCTTCTTGAGCGCGTGCCACAGCCAGAAGGCGAGGCCGGCGGCGGGCAGGAACACGGTCTGCGGCATGGCCGGGATCATCCCGATCGCGCCGAGGATGATCGCCACCGGCAGCCAGGTCCGGGGATCGGCGAACTGGCCGCCGATCTGGCCGGTGAGGTCGCGGGTGTCGGAGACGCGGGTGACGATCACGGCCGCCGCGATCGACAGCAGCAGGGCCGGGACCTGCGCGACCAGCGCGTCGCCGATGGCAAGCGTGATGTAGCGCGAGGCCGCATCCCCGGCCGAGAGCCCGTGGCTGATCATGCCGAGGCAGAAGCCGGCGACCACGTTGAGCGCCAGGATGATCAGCGCCGCCACGGCATCGCCTTTCACGAACTTGCTGGCGCCGTCCATCGAGCCGTAGAAATCGGCTTCGGTGGCCACTTCGCGCCGCCGGGCCTTGGCTTCCTCGGCGGTCATCAGGCCCGCGGCGAGGTCCGCGTCGATGGCCATCTGCTTGCCGGGCAGGGCGTCCAGAGTG
>CALLNA010000196.1 GCA_938005655.1 uncultured Novosphingobium sp. | reverse complement strand
GAGCCGGCGGGTTTCGCGTGACCCTTCCGGACGTTCGCACCGCCAACACATGCGAAGCCAAGCCTGTATGGTTCAGGCACCCACCGCCGGCCGTTTCCCGCCTGCGTTCTTCTCTCCCGGCGTTACCCCGCAGTCGCCAGCGGGCAATGAGGCATGTCTGCCTCTTTCTCCTCCCCATTCGTGCTGCGCAAAGCGGGTAAGCGAACCTCCTCCCACACCTCGTCACCCCGGGCTTGACCCGGGGTCCCGCTTTCTTTTCCGACGTTGCGCAATGAAGAAGCGGGGCCCCGGATCAAGTCCGGGGCGACGGGAGGGAGGGGAATGTCAGCACTCCCCAAAGTAGGGAGGACCTCGGGATTCCCATCTAGCCCCCCAAGCCCCCTAGTCCTTCGCCACCGGCAGCCACACCGCGCTCGCCTCGCTGCCGCCGTAGCGGATCGTCTGGGTGGCCTTGACGTAGTCCTCCGGCCTGGCGTCCATGATCGAGGGCACCCAGCTCTGCGGGTTGCGGTCGTAGAGCGGGAACAGGCTCGACTGGACCTGGACCATGATCCGGTGCCCCGGCAGGAAGACGTGGTCCACGTTGGGCAGGCTCCACCGATAGGCATAGGTCCGGCCCGGCTCCAGGGGCGCCGGGCTGTCGAAGCCGCCGACGTAGCGGCCGCGGAAGATCTCGATGCCGATCGGCAGCTCGTAGCCGGCGAGGCCGCTGTCGGCGGTCTCGCGCGGATAGACGTCGATCAGCTTGACCACCCAGTCGCTGTCGCGGCCCGTGGTCGCGGCGTGAAGCTCGACCCGCGGCGCGCCCTTGATGTGGAGCGGCCGGTCCAGCACCGGCCCGGCATAGGTCAGCACATCGGGCCGCCCCTCGGCGAAGCGCTGGTCCTGGACCAGCCAGGTCCGCCACGAATCGCCGTCGAGGCGGATCGGGCGCGGCAGCATGGCGACGGGCTTGGCCGGGTCGGAGACGTAGTCGTCGGCCCCGGCCTGCCCGGGCCGCGCGAAGGACAGCGCCGCGCCCGCCGCGAGGTAGAGCGGCGTCTCCTCGCCCGCCGGCCACCTGTCCGCCACGGTCCAGCGATCCACGCCGGTCGCATAGGTCAGCACCGGCGGGGTCTCGCAGGGCGGCGGGTCGGTCTTGAGATGGCAGTCGAGGAACGGCTTCATCCACCGCGTGCGGAACTGCCGGGCGGTGTCGCCCTCGAACTTCAGCGGGCCGAGCGCCGAGCCGTCGAAGTTGACCCCCGAGTGCCGCCACGGCCCCAGCGCTAGGTGGACTAGGGCGCCGTCGGCGTCCTTGGGCTTGAGCGCGCGATAGACCGCGAAGGCGCCGTAGCTGTCCTCCTGGTCCCACTGCGAGGCGACGAGCAGCAACGGCACGGTCAGCGGCCGCGCGGCCAGCAGCTTGTCGAGCGCCTGGTTCTGCCAGTAGGCGTCATAGACCGGATGCTCGACCAGCTTGCGCACGCCGGGCACCCGGTCGATCCCCCAGACCCGCGCGAACTGCGCCGCCGAGCCGGCCGCGAGGTAGGAGGCGTACTGGTCCCCCTCCCCGTCCGGCACCGGCCCGGCCCCGCGCGCGACCACCTGGCGCAGGATGTAGTCGAAGGCGAAGGGGCGGAAGGCGCCGTTGTGGAACCAGTCGTCGCCCATCCAGCCGTCGACCATCGGGCTCTGCGGCACGGCGGCCTTGAGCGCGGGATGCGGGTCGATCGTCGCCATCAGCGCGGTGAAGCCGAGGTAGGACGAGCCGATGATCCCGACCTTGCCGTTGGTGATCTTCACGTTCTTGACCAGCCAGTCGATCGTGTCCCAGGCGTCGGTCGAATGGTCGACCCGGGTCTTGTTGAGCGGCCCGCGCAATGGCCGCGCCAGCACGTAGTCGCCCTCCGAGCGATGGATGCCGCGCACGTCCTGATAGACGCGGATATAGCCGTCCCGGACGAACTCGGCGTCGGCGACGGGCAGGATCTCCTCGATCTTCTGGCTGCGGTTGCGCAGCGTGGTGTTGGCGGAATCGTAGGGCGTCCGGCTCAGCAGGATCGGCGCGTCGTGGACGCCCTTGCGCACGACGATGACGGTGTAGAGCTGCACCCCGTCGCGCATCGGGATCATCACCTCGCGGCGGACGAAATCGGCCTGGGGACGCACCCAGTCATAGGTGCCGACCTTGTCGTTGGCCATCGCGTCGATCGGCGCCTGCTGCGCCGGGGACGGCGAAATCGGCAGCAGCAAAGCCGCCAGCGCCGCTAACAGGACCGATCCGCGCAAGTCCCCTCCCCAGAGGCCTATCCTTGGACCCCAGAGCTACGAGCAGATGGAACGCAACGCAACGGGATCATTAGGCCACGCCGGAACGAGGGAGCTACGGCCTAGGGATTGCGTCCGAACCAGATCGTATGCTTCGGCCCCTTGCCGTTCGGGCGGGCGCTGACCTGGACTTCCTCGACAGCGAAGCCGGCGCGGGCCAGGCGGGCGGTGAAGGCCTTGTCGGGCCCGGCCGACCAGACCGCGAGGACGCCGCCCCGGGTCAGGGCGCGGCGAGCGGCCTCAAGGCCGGAGCGCGAGTAGAGGCGGTCGTTCTCGTCCCGGACCAGCCCGTCCGGGCCGTTGTCGACATCGAGCAGGATCGCGTCGTAGCCGCCCTCGGCCAGGTGGATCGCGTCGGCGACGTCGCCGCGCCAGAGGGTGACGCGCGGATCGTCGAGGCAGCCCGCGGCGACCTCGGCCATCGGCCCGCGCGCCCATTCGATGATCTCTGGCACCAGCTCGGCCACGGTCACGCGCGCCTTGGGGCCGAGCCCGGCCAGCGCCGCGCGCAGCGTGAAGCCCATGCCGTAGCCGCCGATCAGCAGGTGCGGCGCGGGCCGTCCGGCGAGTCGGGCCAGGCTCATCGTCGCCAGCGCCTCCTCCGAGCCGCGCATCCGCGTGGACATCAGCTCGTTGCGCTGGAGCACGATCATGAAATCGCGCCCGTGGGCATAGAGCTCGAGGCGTTCGCCGCCGGGGACCTGCGCGGTCCCCAGCAGCTCGCGCCTAATCACGCCAAGCGCTCATGCCGCCTGCTTGCCGCGGTCGACCGCCTCGAGATTGAGCATCTCGGCCAGGAGGAAGGCCAGCTCGATCGACTGGGCGGCGTTGAGCCGCGGATCGCAGTGCGTGTGATAGCGGTCGGCCAACCCCGCGTCGGTGATCGCCACGGCGCCGCCGGTGCACTCGGTCACGTCCTGCCCAGTCATCTCGATGTGGATGCCGCCGGCGTGGGTACCCTCGGCGCGGTGGACCGCGAAGAAGCCCTTCACCTCGGAGAGGATGCGGTCGAACGGCCGCGTCTTGTAGCCCGAGTCCGACTTGATGACGTTGCCGTGCATCGGATCGCAGGACCAGACCACCGGATGGCCTTCGCGCTTCACCGCGCGGACCAGCTTGGGCAGGCCGTCCTCGACCTTGTCGTGGCCGAAGCGGCTGATCAGGGTCATGCGGCCGGGCTCGCGCGCCGGGTTCAGCGTGTCGAGCAGCTTGAGCAGGGCGTCGGGCTCCAGGCTGGGCCCGCACTTCATCCCGATCGGGTTGCCGACGCCGCGCAGGAACTCGACGTGGGCCGAGCCGTCGAAGCGGGTGCGGTCGCCGATCCACAGCATATGGGCCGAGCAGTCGTACCAGTCCCCGGTCAGCGAATCGCGCCGGGTCAGCGCCTGCTCGTACTGGAGCAGCAGCGCCTCGTGGCTGGTGTAGAAGCTCGTGCCCTGGAGCTGCGGGACCGTGGCGGGATCGACCCCGCAGGCGGCCATGAAGTCCAGCGCCTCGCCGATGCGGTCGGCGGTCTCGCCGAACTTCGCCGCCCAGGGGCTGCGGCCGATGTGCTCCAGGGTCCACTGGTGGACCTGGCGCAGGTTGGCGTAGCCGCCCGTCGCGAAGGCGCGGATCAGGTTCAGCGTCGCGGCCGACTGGCTGTAGGCGCGCAGCATCCGTTCGGGGTCGTTCTGGCGGGTGGCCGGATCGAACTCGATCCCGTTGATGATGTCGCCGAGGTAGCTCGGCAGCTCCTCGCCGCCGATCGTCTCGGTCGGGGCCGAGCGCGGCTTGGCGAACTGGCCGGCCATGCGGCCGACCTTCACCACCGGCTGCTTGGAGGCGAAGGTCAGGACCACCGCCATCTGCAGCAGCACGCGGAAGGTGTCGCGGATGTTGTCCGGATGGAACTCGGCGAAGCTCTCGGCGCAGTCCCCGCCCTGTAGCAGGAAGCCGCGGCCCTGGGCCACTTCGGCCAGGTCCGCCTTGAGCGCGCGCGCCTCGCCGGCGAAGACCAGCGGCGGAAACTTGGCCAGGGTCGCCTCGACCACGCCGAGCGCCTCAGCGTCTTGGTAAGCGGGAAGGTGCCGCGCCTCGCGGGCCTTCCAGCCGTCGGGTGTCCAGTTACTCGCCACGTCCAAATGCTCCTTTGCAAGCGGGCGCGCATAGCGCTCTCGCCCCGCGAATGCAAAACCGGGATTTCCGATATCGGTGTTCGGCGGGGGCATATGAAGCCCCCTTCTCTTCAGAAGCGATTGCACAGCGCCAACACTAGCTCAGCGCACAAGCAGCCAAATGCCTGCTAGGATCGAGAACATTGCCCAAAACGACAACACCGCAATGCCACCCCAAAATCCGATTGGTTGAGTAGCGCGCTCATATTGGAAAAAAGCGTAGCTGATCGTCCCTCGCTGCCATGCAAAGGCGACATATCCGGCAAATCCGCAGCCGGTTAATAGATAAATAGCCGCTACTGTCTGCCAGCTCACTTACCGCCCCGCCGCCGGCCCGCCCGCGCCGGTCGCCAGGGTCTGCCCCTGCGGGATCACGGCCAGCCGCCAGCTCTTGTCGCGCACCAGGTACTTGCGGGCGAGCGCCTGGACGTCGGCCGGGGTGATCTGGGTATAGTCGGTCAGGATCGAGCGGATCGCGCCGAAGCGCGAGGGGTCCTCGGTGGCGCCCTCGATCTGGTACATGAAGAAGGCGGTGCTGGTCGAGGCGCGGGTGATCTGCTGGCGCAGCGGCTCGACCACCAGGCCCAGCTCCTCCGCGGTCGGCGGAGTCGCGGCGAGGTCGGCGGCGATCTGGTCGGCGATCCGGTAGAACTCGGGCACGACCTGCGGCTGGAGCTGGGCCAGGGCCATGATCGACCCGCCGCCGTTCACGTCGAGCGGCCAGTCGGAGACGACCTGCGGCGCGTAGCTCGCCCCCAGCTTCTCGCGCATGGCGGCGAGCTGGCGGGTAGTGAAGAAGTCGGTCAGCACCTGGAGCCCGCGCGCTTCGTGGACGCCGCCCATGCCCCCGCCGGTCGGCCAGGAGACGATCGCCGCGGCCTGGTTGGCGTCGCCGCGATGGGTCAGGACGATCGGCTGGAGCGAGGGCGCGGGCACCGGCGGGACCATGCTCGCCCCGCTTCCCGGGGCGCCGCGCGGCGCCAGGGCGCCGAAGGTCCGCTCCAGCGCGGCGATGGTCTTCTCGCGGTTGAAGTCGCCGAAGACCTGGACCTCGATCGGCCCCTGCTGGAGGATCGGCTGCCAGATCGCGCGGAAGCCCTCGGGCGTCGCCGCGTCGATCTCCGCCGGGGTCGGCATGTGGAAGCGCGGGTCCTGGCCGCGCTGGTAGAACTTGAGGTCGCGGCTGAGCACGCCCTGCGGCGAGGTCGCGAAGGTCTCGTACTGGAGGCGCGAGGCGGCCTTGGCGCGGAGCAGCGGATTGACGTCCCAGCGCGGCATCGCGAACTTGGCGGCGAAGAGGTAGAGCTGGTCGTCGAGGTCGGCGGCGCGGGTATCGGCCGAGAAGGTGAAGTCGGCGTCGTCGATCTTGAAGTTGAAGCCCATCTTGCGCCCGGTGGTGATCCGGTCGAGCTCCTCCTGGCCGAGCGGGCCGACGCCCGAACCGACCAGGGCCATGTCGCCCAGCGCGATATAGGCGGCGTCCTCCGGCCGGAAGGCGCGGTAGCCGGTGCCGAAGCGGACCTTGACCGTGACCCGGCCGGGATCGTCGGCGGTCGGCCAGATCAGCGCCTTGACCCCGTTGCCGAGGTCGAGCTGCTCGATCCCGAGCAGGCCGGTCGGCGTGGCGACGGCCTTGCCGGGCGTACCGATCGGCGGGAGCTTGGCGAAGGACACCGGCTCCGCGTCGGCGCGGACCTTGGCCCCGGCGGCGACCGGCGCGGCGAGCGCCTGGCGCAGCGCGGCGTCGGTGCCGTCGCCCGTCTTGGGGGTCACGTAGATGCCCCGCGTCACCGTGCCGGTGAACAGCTGGCGGGTGTGCTCCAGCACGGCCTGCGGGGTGTAGAGCGGGATCGCGCGGCGGAAGATGTCGAGCACGACCTCGGGCGAGGCCACGGTCTCGCGGATGTCGACCGCCGAGACGATGTCGTCCGCGACCTTCGAGCCCGGCAGCAGCGCGCGCTGCTCGACCAGCGATTCGAAGGTCACGTTCATCTCCGCGACCTCGCGGGCGATCTCCGCCTTGGTCGGCGGGCTGGCCATGGCGTCGGCGATCACCGCGCGCACGTCCTTGAGCGCGGCCTGCCAGTCGTCGCCGATCGGGGTGATCGAGACGAAGGTCGCGTCGACCGAGCGGCTGACGTCCTGCTGGTTGACCTGGGCGAGCAGGTAGCTGCCCCCGGCCCGCGCGCGCTGCTCCAGCCGGCGGTTGATGATCGCCTGGGCCAGGGCGTCGATCATCAGGCCCTGGTTATAGACGATGGTGTCCTGCACCGGCCGCCACGGGCGCAGCACGGCATAGCTGATCCCGCGCGGCATGTCGGGCTCGACCAGGACCTTGGTCTCGCCGATCGGCGCCAGGCCCTTGGCCCCCGGAGGGGCGGCCGGATCGCCGAAGCTCGGCGCCGGGGTCGGCTTGCCGGTGACGGGCCAGTCGGAGAACCACTTGCGGACGAGGGCGGCGAGCTGGGCCGGATCGGCGTCGCCGGCCACGGCGATCACCGCGTTCTCGGGGCGATACCAGCGGGCGTGGAAGGCGCGGACCGATTCCTGGTTGGCCGCCTCCAGCGTCTTGACCGTGCCGATCGGGGCGTGGTCGGCGAGCGGCTGGCCGGCGTAGAGCGTGGCCCGGGTCGCGTCGGCGACGCGCTGCCCGGCCCCGCCGCGCTCGCGCATCTCGGCCATGACGATCGGCACCTCGGTCCGCACGTTGGCCTCGCTCAGCGTGGGCGCGATCATCATGCCCGAGAGCAGCTTGAACGATTCGTCGAGCGCGGCCGGGGTCGCGTTCGGCAGGTCGAGCTTGAACACGGTCTGGGTCGGGCTCGTCTCGGCATTGGTGTCGGTGCCGAAGCCCGCGCCGAGCCGCTGCCAGGTGGGGATCGCCTGGGCCTCGCCGAGGTACTTCGACTGGCGGAAGACGAGGTGCTCGAGGAGGTGGGCATAGCCGCTCTCCTCGGGCTTCTCGTGCAGCGAGCCGACGTCCATGCGGATGCGGATCGAGACCTGCCCCGGCGGCACCCCGTTGCGGCGCACGGCGTAGCGCAGGCCATTGGGCAGCTCGCCGAACAGCCACTCGGCGTCCTGCGGCACGTCGCTGCCGCGATAGAGCCAGGGCGTCGCCGCCGAGGGCTGGACGGCCTTCTCGGTGGCCGGCTGCAAGGCGGCGCGCGGTGTGGCCCGCGATCCCGCGCGCGGCGGCTGGGCGACCGTGACGGCGGTGATCGACAGCAGCGAGAGGGCGGCGACGAAGGCGCGCGAGGCGCGGGAAATCACAGGCATGGCCGAAGGTATAGGGACGCCATTCCTGAAGGACCAGTGAATAGCGTCCTCCCTTCGCCTCACGGCGCGGGCTTCGCGGCCTGCGGCGCGGGTCCCGCAGCCTGCGGAGCCGGGGCCGCCTGCGCCGCCGCCTGCATCGCCTGGACCTCGGCCATGGTCTTCTTGTCGAGCAACTCGACCTGGAAGACGAGGTCCGAATTGGGCGGGATCGCGCCGGCGGCCTCCGCGCCGTAGCCCTGCGCGGCGGGCACGCAGAGGCGGTAGATCGCGCCCTTGGGGATCAGCTTGAGCCCCTCGCCGAAGCCTGGGATCACGCCATCGACCGGCAGCGGCGCGGCCGCGCTCTGGTCGAAGGTCTCGCCGCTGGCGGCGAGGTAGCCGATGTAGCGGATCAGCGCGACGTCGCCCGCGACCGGCTTGTCCCCGGTCGCGGCGCGCAGCACGCTGTAGCCGAGGCCCGAGGCGGTCCTGGCCGCGCAGGTCCGCTGCTCGGCCGGGATCACCGGGTTGAGCGGCACGGGGATGATGGCGGAGGCGGCGACCGCCAGGGCGAGGAGCGGCACCGGCTCAGGCCCCGCGGGTGACGGGGATCAGCGCCCCGGTGATCGAGGCGGCGGCGGGCGAGGCGAGGAACAGGATCACCTCGGCGATGGCCTCGGGCTTCACCCATTCGGCGAAGTTCGCGTCGGGCATGTCGGCGCGGTTGGTCGGCGTGACGATGATGCTGGGCAGGATCGCGTTGACGGTCACGCCCTTGCCGGCCAGCTCCTCGGCCAGGGCCTCGGTCAGGCGGTGGACGCCGGACTTGGAGGCGGCATAGGCGCCCATCCCCATGCCCGCCTTGATCGCCGCGCCCGCGCCGATGTTCACCACCCGCGCCTCGTGCGCGGCGATCAGGTGCGGCAGGGCGAGCTTGGTGATCGTGGCGTTGCTGAGCAGGTTCATCGCCTGCATCTTCGCCCAGGAATCGAGCGAGCCGCCTTCCAGCGTCTCCCAGGTGAAGCCGCCCGCGACGTTGACCAGCACGTCGATCCCGCCATGGGCGGCAGCGACCTGCTCCAGCGCGGCGGAGGTCGCCGCGGCGTCGGTCAGGTCGACCCCGCCGATGTCGAGCGCGCCGGGGATCGCGACCTTGGGCGCGGGCGCGAAATCGATCCGCGCGACCTTGTCGCCCTGCCTGGCGAAGGCCTCGGCCACGGCCTGGCCCAGCACCCCGAAGCCCCCGGTAACGATGATCGAACGCGCCATATCGTGAATCTCCTTCGCGCGCTGCCTAGCGCGGGACGGCGGGAATGGGAATTAGCGCCTCTATCGGATCGCTATCCGGGCGGGGGATCGTCGGTGGCGTGGGCGACGGCGGCGGTGAAGTCGAAGCGGATGCGGACCCAGGCGCCGATCACCGGCTTGCCCTCGATCCGGGGCGGGCGGACGAGGAACTGCCAGGCGGCCAGCCGCAGGGCCCGCGACAGGCCCGAGCCGGGCGGGGATTCGGCCAGCTCGCGGCAATCGCTGACGTGATAGCGCTCCTCGGTGCGGCAGGCGATCACCGCCCAGCCGCCGGCCAGGTCGCGATGCGGCAGGTAGGTCGCCATCTCGGCCTCGGTCGGCTCGCGATACCATTCGGCGTTGTAGAGCCGGGCGCCGCCCGGCCCCTCGCCCGGGCCGTAGGCGCTGCCGCTGTCCCGGCCCGCGCCGCCATCGCCGCCGCCGGCCGGGCGCCGCGCCATCTTCGAGATGTCCGCCGCGGCGAAGTCGCTGCGGGAAAGCTGGAGGAAGGCGGGCGGCTGATGCACCGGCGCCTCGCGCGGCTGGACCGGCGGGGGCACGGGCCGGACTTCCGCCGCCGCATGATCCGGCGCCTGCGCCCGCGGGGCAGCGGCGCGAGTCCGCGCCGAGCGCTCCGCCGCGTTCGGCGTGAGGGCGATCGCGACCAGCCGCGAGCCGCTCTCGCGCACGCCGGGCAACAGCGCGCCCATCCGGATCAGCACGATCAGGATCGCCAGGCAGACCGCCAACGACAGCCCCAGGGCCGTCAGCCGGGTGCGCAGCGACGGGGCATAGCGATAGCTCGGCAGGCCGGGAGCGGAGGGCATGGACTGGGGGCCGGTAAACCTTGCCTGGCGGTTCCCGATGGAAGCGCCAGACCGGCGTCCCTGCAATCGCCATCCTGTCGGGCGCATGAACGGGCGGCCTTTCCCATGCTTTCCCCATGCCTTCCGGCCTGCGCTACACCTTGACCCGCCCCGCGCATCTCCTACATGCGAAGGCATCATGTTCATCGAAACCGAAACCACCCCGAACCCCGCGACGCTCAAGTTCCTGCCGGGCGAGCAGGTGATGCCCGTGGGCACGCGCGAGTTCACCTCGGACGAGGAGGCCGCCGCCTCGCCGCTGGCCGAGGCGCTGTTCTCGCTGGGCGACGTGACCGGCGTGTTCTTCGGGCGCGACTTCGTCTCGGTCACGGCGGGCGAGGGCGTGGACTGGAGCCAGCTCAAGCCGCAGGTGATCTCGCTGCTGCTCGACCACTTCGCCAGCGGCGCGCCGCTGCTGGCGGCGGGCAACGGCATCGCCGTCCCGGCCGAGGGCGTGGACGAGGACCTGGGCGACGATCCGGCCGACGCCGACATCGTCGCGCAGATCAAGGACATCATCGAGACCCGGGTCCGCCCGGCCGTGGCCAACGACGGCGGCGACATCGTCTATCGCGGCTTCCGCGAGGGCGTGGTCTATCTCCAGATGCAGGGCGCCTGCTCGGGCTGCCCGTCCTCCTCGGCGACGCTCAAGCAGGGGATCGAGGGCCTGCTCAAGTACTACGTCCCCGAAGTCAGCGAAGTCCGCGCCGCCTGATGTCCGAGCCGCTCAAGCAGCCCCTGGACGACGCGGCGCTCGACCTGCTGTTCCGCACGGCGCGCAGCTACAACGGCTATCTCGACAAGCCGGTCGCGACCGAGCAGCTCCACGCGATCTGGGAGCTGATGAAGTTCGGCCCGACCTCGGCCAACATCCTGCCGGCGCGGATCGTCTGGTGCGTCTCGCAAGAGGCGAAGGAGCGGCTGGCCGCGCTCTCCTCCGGCACCAATGCGGACAAGATCCGCAAGGCCCCCGTCACCGCGATCATCGGCATGGACCTGGACTTCCACGAGCACCTGCCCTGGCTGTTCCCGCACAAGCCGGGGATGAAGGACGTGTTCTCCGACGCCGCCGGGCGCGAGCTGGTCGCCATGCGCAACTCCTCGCTCCAGGCCGGCTACTTCATCCTCGCCGCGCGGGCGCTGGGGCTGGACACCGGGCCGATGTCGGGCTTCGACAACGCCGCGGTCGACCGCGAATTCTTCGCCGACCAGCCGAGCGTGAAGTCCAACCTGATCTCGACGCTCGGCTACGGCGACCCGGCGACGGTGTTCGAGCGCCTGCCCCGCCCGGAGTTCGAGCGCTTCAACCGGATCGTCTGACGCCGTGCTCACGCTGGCGATCGACAGCGCGACCGAGGCGTGCTCGGTCGCCCTGCTGGAGGACGGCCGGCTTCTCGCCGGGGATTTCCGGATGCTCGGGCGCGGCCATGCCGAGCACCTCGTACCGATGATCGCCAAGCTGCCCGGCAAGGGCCGCGCGCCGCGGATCGCCGTGGCGCTGGGCCCCGGCAGCTTCACCGGGGTCCGCGTCGGCCTCGCCGCCGCCCGCGCCCTGGCGCTCGCCTGGCGCGCCGAGCTGGTCGGCTATCCCACCCTCGCACTGGTCGCGGCCATGGCCCGGCGCGGCGGCGCGGAGCCGGTCGCGGCGGCGATGACCGGCGGCCACGGCGAATGGTTCGTCCAGGGCTTCGCCGCGGACGGGCTGGCCTCGCGGCCGCTCGCCTCGCTGCGCCCGGACGATGCCGCCGCGCAGACGCCCGAGCGGATTATCGCCGGCAGCCAGGCCGCGGCCCTGGTCGCCGCCCGCGGCCACGGCGAGGCTCTGCCGCTCTGGCCCGACGCGCGCGAGCTGGGCCTGCTCGGCGACACGCATTTCCTGCCCGACGTCCAGCCGCTCTACGGCCGCGCGCCCGACGCCCGCCTGCCGGAGCCGTCCCGATGAGGGACGATGTCGACCGGATCATGGAAGTCATGGCCGCCGCCTTCGACCCCGAATACGGCGAGGCGTGGAATCGCGTTCAGGTCGAAGGCGCGTTGCTGGCGGGCAATTGCCATGCGATCCTGCTCGGGGCGGACGGCGCTTCGCCGGTCGACGACGAAGAAGCCGCCGGTTTTACTTTGTCGCGCACCACGCTCGATGAAGAAGAGCTGCTTTTATTCGCGGTTTCGCCGGAATTCCGCCGCCGGGGCCTCGGCGCGAAGATGCTGGAACTGCTGTTCCGGGACTGCCGCGCGCGCGGCATAGTCCATATCCATCTCGAGATGCGTCGCGGCAATCCTGCCGAGCGCTTGTACCGGGCACATGGATTCGAGCCCGTCGGAGAGCGTCCGAACTACTACCGAACTTCATCGGGAACACGGATCGACGCCATCAGCTTTCGGTACAGCCTGTAGATCGATGACGATGATTTACTGGTATTTCCCCTGAGATGACCAAAAATTCATTGAAGGCGTCCACATTTCGTCCTTGTAAATGGTCCGCAATGGAGTAATTGCCGGTCGTCGCACGATGCGATCAGGTAGCAGACGGACGCCGGCAAGTTCGTCGCCAGGCAAGGGGCCTAGCCATGGAAAACCAGACGGACATGAACGAAACGCTGATCACGCTTACTTCGGACATCGTGGCGGCGCATGTCAGCAACAATAGCGTGGCGGTGGATGAGCTTTCGGTGCTCATCAATAATGTTTACGGCGCGCTTGCGGGTCTGGGCGCTCCGGCCCCCGCTGCCGAGACCCCGCCGGAGCCGGCGGTCTCGATCCGCGCCTCGGTCAAGCCCGATCACATCGTCTGCCTCGAGGACGGCAAGAAGCTGAAGATGCTGAAGCGCCACCTGATGACGCATTACAACATGACCCCGGAACAGTATCGCGCGCGCTGGAACCTGCCCGCCGACTATCCGATGGTCGCCCCCAACTATGCCGAGAAGCGCCGCGAGCTGGCGAAGAAGATCGGTCTCGGCCGCAAGCCGGGCGCCCGCCGCGGCCGCAAGCCCAAGGCCTGACCCGTTTTATCCCGCCGCGGGCGCGCCCGCGGTTGCAGAATCGCCGCGCCGGCCTAATATCCGGCGCGGCGTTTTCTTATTCGAGTATCCCGTGCACCAGCCTATCGACATCGAAGCCCTCTGCCAGCAACGCGGCCTCCGCATCACGGAGCAGCGGCGCGTGATCGCGCGGGTCCTGTCGGAAGCCGACGACCATCCCGACGTGGACGAGCTGCACCAGCGCGCCTCGGCGATCGACAAGGGCATCTCGATCGCCACGGTCTATCGCACCGTCCGCCTGTTCGAGGAGGCCGGCATCCTCGACCGCCACGACTTCGGCGACGGCCGCGCCCGCTACGAGGCCGCGCCCGAGGCGCACCATGACCACATGATCGACGTCGAGACCGGCAAGGTCATCGAATTCGTCGACCCCGAGCTGGAGGCGCTGCAACGCCAGATCGCCGAGCGGCTGGGCTATCGCCTGGTCGATCACCGGATGGAGCTGTTCGGGGTCAAGCTGGACCGCAAGGACGGCTAGGGGCCAGCGCGCCGCAGATGGCCGCCGCCATCGCCAATCCGCCCCGCGGCCTCCCGCTCACCGGCAAGCTCCGGATCGCGGTGCGCCTGACGGCCATGGTCGCCTGGCTGCTGACCTGCATTCCCTTCCACTATCTCTGGCGGCTCGGCCTGCGCCGCCCGGGCAGCCCGCCGCGCCCCTGGCCCCGGCGGTTCCTCGGCGGGGTCTGCTGGATCGTCGGGGCGCGGGTCCGCGTCGAGGGCCGGCGCGCGCACCAGGGCGCCTTCCTCCTCGCCAACCACGTCTCGTGGATCGACATCCTCGCCCTGTCGGGGGCCAGCGGCACGGCCTTCGTCGCCCACGACGGGCTCGCCGGCGTGCCCCTGCTGCGCTGGCTCTGCGCGATGAACGACACGGTCTTCGTCGCCCGCCACGACCGCGCCAGCGTCCACCGCCAGGTCGAGCAGGTCCGCGCCGCGATCAGCGAGGGCGGGGCGCTGACGATCTTTCCCGAGGGCACGACCAGCGACGGCACCGGGCTGCTGCCGTTCAAGTCCGCCTTGCTCTCGGCCTTCGACCCACCGCCGGCCGGCGTGGCGATCCAGCCGGTCCTGCTCGACTACGGGGCCGAGGCGGCAAGCATCGCCTAGGTCGGCGAGGAGCCGGGGCTCGGCAATTTCCTGCGCATCCTCGCAAGCGCGCGGCCGGTCGAGCTGACCGTGCGCTTCCTCCCGCCGCTGGCGGATGAGGCCCTGGCCAGCCGCAAGACGATCGCCGCCGCCGCCCATGCCGGAATCCTGGAAGCGCTGCGGAGTTAGAGACTGATCCAGCCTAGCTGGATCAGAAGCGGCACCGCTTTCCACGCAGTGGATCAAATTCTAGGAATCATGGCCGTTTTCAAGTAACGGCCCGCTCATGCCTGCCACCCCGCCTCCGCAGACCTACCGGGTCAAGAGCTTCGGCTGCCAGATGAACGTCTACGACGGCGAGCGCATGGCCGAGCTGCTCGGCGCGCAGGGCCTGACCGCGGCGGACGAGGGGGCCGAGGCCGACCTCGTCGTGCTCAACACCTGCCACATCCGCGAGAAGGCGGCGGAGAAAGTCTATTCCGACATCGGCCGCTTGCGCCGCGAAGACGGCTCCAGCCCGCTGATCGCGGTGGCCGGCTGCGTCGCCCAGGCCGAGGGCGAGGAGATCATGGCCCGCGCGCCCGCGGTGCGGATGGTCGTCGGCCCGCAGGCCTACCACCGCCTGCCCGAGATGCTGCGCGCGGCGCAGGACGGCCGGCGCGTGACCGACACCGACATGCCGGCGGAGACCAAGTTCGCCGCGCTCCCGCAGCGCCGCCGCTCGGGCGCCTCGGCCTTCCTCACGGTGCAGGAGGGCTGCGACAAGTTCTGCACCTATTGCGTCGTGCCCTATACGCGGGGCGCGGAGACCTCGCGCCCCTTCGCCGACTTGATCGCGGAGGCCGAGCGGCTGGCCGAGGCCGGCGCGCTGGAGATCACCCTGCTCGGCCAGAACGTCAACGCCTGGACCGGCGAGGATGCGAAGGGCCGCGCCATCGGCCTCGACGGGCTGATCCGCGCCCTGGCCGCCCTGCCCGCGCTGCGCCGCATCCGCTACACCACCAGTCATCCCAACGACATGACCCAGGGGCTGATCGCCGCCCATGCCGAGGTCGACAAGCTAATGCCCTTCCTCCACCTGCCGGTCCAGGCGGGCAGCGACCGGGTGCTCAAGGCGATGAACCGCAGCCACACGGCGGAAAGCTACCTCAGGCTGCTCGACCGGGTCCGCGCGGTGCGGCCGGACATCGCCCTGTCGGGCGACTTCATCGTCGGCTTCCCCGGCGAGACCGAGGCCGAGTTCGCCGAGACGCTCGCCCTGGTCGAGGCGACCGGCTACGCCCAGGCCTTCAGCTTCAAGTACAGCCCGCGCCCCGGCACCCCGGCCGCGACGATGGACGGCCAGGTCGCGCCCGAGGTGATGGACGAGCGGCTCCAGCGGCTCCAGGCCGCGCTCCAGCGCTCCAGCCTGGCCTTCAACCAGGCCAGCGTCGGACGGACCTGCGAGGTCCTGGTCGAGCGCCGCGGCCGCCGCGAGGGCCAGTGGCTCGGCAAGTCGCCCTGGCTGCAATCGGTGCATTTCGCCAACGAACCCTGGGGCGAAGCGCGGATCGGCGACCTGGTCCGGGTCACGCTGGTCGAAGCCGGGCCGAACTCGCTCCACGCCCGCCTGCTCGCGCCCGTCGCCGCCTAGCGTTCACGATAGTTCCGGGAAAGCTGAACGGCGGCTGCAAGCCGCGTTCAAGCCGCCGACACGGCTCCCATGCGAAGCCTGACGCCATCAGGGCACAGGGGAGTTCAGCGCATGGCGAACGAAAGCGAAGACCAGGGGGAGCTGGTCCGCCTGCTCGAGGCATGCCTCGACCTCGCCGACCGGCTCGACCTTGCCCATGTCGGCGCGAAGATCGCCGAGGCGCTGGACCACCTGCGCCCGGCGACCGGCCCGGTCAGCCCGGGCGGCTGACCGGCCGCGCCTGGCCCGGCTCAGCAGCCGCGCCGCGCCCGGGTATGCTTCTTGTCGAGGTGTCGGCCCAGCAGGGCGCCGCCCACGCCGCCAGCGATCGTGGCGACCGGCCCGCCGATCACCGCATTGCCGATCACCGCGCCGCCGACGCCGCCCGCGACCGTCCCGACGGCGCCGTTACCGCCGCTGCACCGATGGTGATAGACCACGTGCCGGTGATGGGAGCGCCGCGTCCGCGCGTCGGCCTGCGCCGGCACGATGGTGGGCGCCATGACCGTGACGGCCAGGGCGGCGAGCACAACCTTGTTCTTCATTGCAACCTCCTCATCAACGCTTCGCGAAAGCGGTCCGATCCACGGGCTACCGGCGAAAGCCCTCGCGCTGCAAACGATTTGCGACCTCGGACGTTCCCGTAGCGCCCTGCCGAGGCGGCGCGGCGACGGACCGCATCCCGCCAGTTTTCCACCACCGCGCGGCCCGGCCGCGCTTGCGCTGCAACCGGGCCGGCCTATCTTTCGACCGGGCCGGAAGAATCGGCCCGGGGCCGCCGTGCGGCCTCGCATCGAAAGGAGCGCATGGCCCGCAAATCCGGACGCGCCCACGACGTGGCGCAATTTCGTCCCGAGTCCTCCCGCCGCGCCCGCGCGGAGCTGGAGTTCGATGAGCCCGCGGTCCTCGGCGCCCTGTTCGGGCAGTTCGACGCCAACCTCGTCCAGCTCGAGAACCGGCTCGGCGTGTTCATCGCCGCGCGCGGCAACCGCATCCAGATCGAGGGCGGCGAGGAAGCCGTGATCCGCGCCCGCGAGGTGCTCAAGGGGATGCACAACCGCCTCCAGGCGGGGCAGGAGCTGGACGCCGGGGCGATCGATTCGCTCGTCGCCATGTCGGCCGAGCCGACGCTGGAGGGGATCATCGCCGGCGACGTCGACGCCCCGCCGATCATGATCCGGACCCGCAAGAAGACGATCGTCCCGCGCTCGGCGACGCAGATCGAATACATGCGGGCGCTGGCCAGCCGCGACATCATCTTCGCGCTGGGCCCGGCAGGCACCGGCAAGACCTACGTCGCGGTGGCCCAGGCGGTCAGCCAGCTCATCTCGGGCTCGGTCCAGCGCCTGATCCTCTCGCGCCCGGCGGTCGAGGCGGGCGAGCGGCTCGGCTTCCTGCCCGGCGACATGAAGGAGAAGGTCGACCCCTACCTGCGCCCGCTCTACGACGCGCTCAACGACTGCATGCCGCCCGAGCAGGTCGAGCGGCGCATCGCCTCGGGCGAGATCGAGATCGCCCCGATCGCCTTCATGCGCGGCCGGACGCTGGCCGACGCCTTCGTCATCCTCGACGAGGCGCAGAACACCACGCCCGCGCAGATGAAGATGTTCCTCACCCGCTTCGGCCAGAACAGCCGGATGGTGATCTGCGGCGACCCGCACCAGGTCGACATCCCCGGCGGCGACGCCCAGTCGGGCCTGGCCGACGCGGTGCGCCGGCTGGAGGGCATCGAGGGCATCGCCGTGACCCGCTTTGACGCCTCCGACGTGGTGCGCCACCCGATCGTCGGGCGGATCGTGGAGGCCTACGAGGGGCCCGGCGCCTGATGGCCCGTGTCACGCTGGTCCGCGGTCCCGGCGATCATCCGGACGAGGACCCGGCCGCCCGGCAGGAGGTCGCGGACCTTTTCGCCGCCCTCTTTCCCGGCAACCCGGCCCCGGCCTTCGACGAGGCCCATACCGCCATGGCCGTGCTCGCCCAGAGCCCCAAGCTGGCCCAGGCCGCCGCCCGGATGAGCGCCGCGATCATCCTGGAGACCGCCTGGGGCCAGCGCGCGACCTTGCGTGAGCTGGTCTTCCAGACGGTGGGTCGGCACTTCGGCGACGCCTTCTCCACCGCGGCGCGGCAGAAGCAGGCCGAGGCCGCCGGCCTCTCCGCCGCGCAGCTCGCCGCGCTCGGTGACTGGCGCGGCTCGGACCTGTTCGACGCGGAGCAGCGCCTGGTCATCGAATATGCCGAGGCCGCCGTGACCGGCCGCGTCCCCGAGGCGCTGTTCGCCCGCCTGGTCGCCCGCTACGGCGAGCGGGAGGCGGTCGAGTGCACCGCAGCGATCGGCTTCTGGTCGTTCTGGGCTATGGTTGCGGGGGCGACGGGGCTGTAGCCGGGCAGCGCTTGAGCGTGCGCGGCGGATCGGTCTCGCTGCGGCGCGAATGCATCGTGTTCCGGTCGACCACCGTCAGCCAGATCTTCTGGCGGTTGCCGGCCATGGTCAGCACGCCGTCGTCGGTCAGCTCCCAGCGCGGGAACGGGCCGATGAGCGTGCCGTCGGCCTTGAACTCCAGCGCCGAATTGCATTTCGCCAGGTCCTCGGTCCAGACCCCGACCATGAACTCGCGCGTTGGCGGCGCGCCCTTGGCGGGAACGGCCGGGCCCGGCGCCGCCTCCTCCGCGGAGGCAGCGGGCTCGGCCGGAGATTCGGTTCCTCCGGCGGGAGCCTCGGTTGCTTCGGCAGGAGGCGCGGCCGCATCGGCGGGGGGCTCCTCCGCGTCGGAGGCCGGCGCGGCCGCCGTCTCGCCCGGCGTCTCGGTCGCCTCGGCAGGCGCCGCCGCCTCGGCCGGCGGGGATGCCGGCTCGTCGGCCGGAACGGCCTCGGGCTCGGCGGCAGGAGCCTCGGTCTGCTCGGCCACGGGCTTGGCCTTGCGGGCCGGGGCCTTCGCGGCAGGGTGCGCCGCGGTCAGCGCCAGCAGCGCGCCGGCGCAGAGGGTGATCCGGGGAAATCGCATGAGGGGTCCCTTTCCTTCGTTCAGTCGGCCGTGCGTTCGGCCGCGGGCAGGCGCAGCTTGACCAGCAGGCCGCCCAGGTCCTCGCTCTCGTCCAGCTCGACCGTCCCGCCGTAGATCTCCGCGACGTCGCGCACGATCGCGAGGCCGAGCCCGGTCCCCGGCTTGCCGGTGTCGAGCCGGGCGCCGCGATCGAACATGCGGGCGCGCTCCTCCTCGGGGATGCCCATCCCGTCGTCCTCGACCCAGACCTCGCACCAGCCCGCCCCCGCATCGGGCGAGACGGTGACGAAGACGCTGCCGCCGCCGTACTTGGCGGCGTTCTCGATCAGGTTGCCGAGCATCTCGTCGAGGTCCTGGCGCTCGACCGCGGCGACCGCCGTCCGGTCGCCGTCGAGGTCGAACCGGGTGCGCTCATAGAGCCGGCCGACCGCGCGCAGCACGGCCTCGACGCTGTCCCAGACCACGGCGCGCGACTGGCCGACCGCGCGGCGGCCGACCGCGCGGGCCCGGGCGAGGTGGTGGTCGACCTGGCGGCGCATCACCGCCGCCTCGCGGATCACGGTATCGGCGAGGTCGGGCGCCTTGGCCGTCGCGGCGTTCATCACCACGGTCAGCGGCGTCTTGAGCGCGTGGGCGAGGTTGCCGGCGTGGGTCCGCGCCTCCTCGGCCTGCTTCTCCGAATGGGCGAGCAGGCCGTTCAATTCCTGGACCAGCGGCTGGACCTCCAGCGGCAGCGGATCGGTCACGCGGTTGGCGCCGGTGGTCCGCATCCGCTTGATCGCCAGCCGCACCCGGCGCAGCGGCCCGAGGCCGTACCAGGTCTGCAAGCCGGCCATGATGAACAGGCCGAGGCCGAGGACCACGAAGGAATAGATCAGGATCGCCCGGATGCGGCGGATCTGCGCGTCGAGCTCGCCGCGGCTGGCGGCGACGGCGAACCACCACTTGGTCTGGCTGCCGGGCAGGATGATCGTCCGCTCGATCATCCGCATCGGCTCGCCCGCGAACTGGTTGCTGTCGTAGATGTGCGGGGCCGCATCGAAGTGGTCGGTGGGGACCTTCAGGGTGCGGTCCCACAGCGAGCGCGAGGGATAGTCGTCATGCCCCTTGCCGCTGATCTGCCAATAGAGGCCGCTGTTGGGCTCGAGGAAACGCTGGTCGCCGAGCGGGCGGTTGAAGAACACCTCGCCGTCGGGGCCGATCTCGGTCGAGGCGGTCATCGCGTTCCCGAACCAGACGAGCTGGTCGTCGAAGGCGCGCGTGACCTGGCTGGTCAGCGTCCGTTCGAGCGCCAGTCCGCCGAGCAGCAGCAGGATGCTGATCCCCACCGCCGCGATCAGCATCATCCGCCGCGCGAGCGAGCCGGTCTGGCGCGTGGAGCCGGGGGGGACGTCAGCCATGGCCGGTCCTGCGGGAAGGTCGCCATCCCATCCCTAATTCGTCATGCTGAACTTGTTTCAGCATCCATCGGGCCTCACGCGCGATTCATCGGATGGCAGTCCGGCCGGGCCACCTTCCCGCCTCCGCCCGCTCCGGCGCAGGAGGAGAAATCGGCCCTGAAACGAGTTCAGGGCGACGGCCACTTGAGCGGCATTCCCTTCACGAGGCGCACCTAGCCCCGCCCGCCCTCGGCCGGATCGTCGAGGCTGTAGCCGAGGCCGCGGATCGTGGTGATGACGTCGGCGCCCAGCTTCTTGCGGATGCGGGTGACGAAGACCTCGATCGTGTTGGAATCGCGGTCGAAATCCTGGTCATAGATATGCTCGATCAACTCGGTGCGGCTGACCACCTTGCCCTTGTGGTGGAGCAGGTAGGACAGCAGCTTGTATTCCTGCGCGGTCAGCTTGACCGGCTCGCCGTTCAGCGTGACCCGGCCCGAGCGGGTATCGAGCCGGACGTCGCCGGCGGTCAGCTCGGACGAGGAATTGCCCGAGGCGCGGCGGATCAGCGCGCGCAGGCGGGCGATCAGCTCCTCGGTCTGGAACGGCT
>CALLNA010000195.1 GCA_938005655.1 uncultured Novosphingobium sp. | reverse complement strand
TCGAGCGAGGTCGGCTCCATGCCGTATTCCTCGAAGGGCCGGCCGACCACGGCGTTGAGGCCCACCGAAGGGCGGATATAGCCCTGGTACTGCCAGAAGTTCTTGCCCTGGGCGTCGGTCCGCAGCTTGGGCGCGGAGGCGAGCAGCTCGCCGGAGAGCTGGTTGTCGAACAGGGTCGGCGGCTCGCAGATGTGGTCGTCGGTCGAGATGACCACCATGTCGTCTTTTTGCATCGTTCGGATTCCTTTCAGGCGGATGCTGCCGCTGTCCGGCCAAGCGCCCCGGCGGGCATTGATCGCGGTCAATTCGATCGGGCGCCGCCCGTGCGATGCCGCCCGCTCACGAGAGGAGCGCGATGCGATGGGCGAGCTGGGCAGGATCACCGAGGAACGGCAGGAGGCCGTCCGCATCCCGGTCGAGGCCTATGTCTTCGAGGACTACGCCCGGGCCGAGCGCGAGCGGCTGTGGCGCAAGGTCTGGCTCCAGGCCGGACGGCTGGAGGACCTGCCCGAGGTCGGCAGCTACCTGACCTACGACATCTCGGAGGATTCGGTGCTGATCGTCCGCACTGCTCCGGACGCGATCAAGGCCTACTGGAACGTCTGCCCCCATCGCGGCCGGCGGCTGGTCGACACGCCGGCGGGGATGCGCAACGCGCGCGGCGCCAAGCTGAACTTCGTCTGCGGGTTCCACGCCTGGACCTTCGACGTGAACGGGGTCTGCACCTACGTCGCCAACCGCGAGGACTGGGGCGGCGCGCTGACCGACGAGGACACCCGGCTCGGCCCGGTCAAGGTCGATACCTGGGGCGGGTGGATCTGGATCAACCTCGACCCCGCCGCCGAGCCGCTGCGCGACTATCTTGAGCCGGCGGCGACCATGCTCGATCCCTTCGCACTCCAGAACATGCGCCCGCGCTGGCGCAACTGGACGGTGTTCGACTGCAACTGGAAGGTCGCGCTGGAGGCCTTCAACGAGACCTATCACGTGCCGGGCACCCACCCCGAGTTCATGGCCTTCGGCGACTTCACCGGCTGGGGCCGTCCCCAGGGCAAGCACAGCCACATCGGCTACGACACCGGCGACGGGCCGAAGGAGAACGCCTCCAAGCTGCGCCTCGGCTTCGGCGATCCGCGCGTGGCGACGGCGGAGATGCAGAAATACACCTGGGAAGGGGTCAACACCAACACGACCCAGACCCTGGTCGACGTCGCCCAGACCCTGCCCGAGGTCCTGCCGGACGATGCTTCGGCCGCCGAGGTGCTGAAATACTGGCTGGATACGGCGCGGAGCATCGACGCGGCGCGCGGGGTGCACTGGCCCGAGGTCGATCCCGCCCACGTCGCGGCGAGCGGCACCTCCTGGCAGATATTCCCCAACTTCCAGATCGGCCACGCGGTCAACAACATGCTCTGCTACCACGCGCGGCCTTTCGGGACGAACCCGGACAAGTGCTATTTCGAGGTGGCGGTCTACGAGCTCTATCCCGAGGGCGGCGCGCCCGAGACCGAGTGGACCTATGCCCCGCCGGAGGACTTCCCGCATGTCCTCAAGCAGGACTTCTCGAACATGGCGGCGGTCCAGCAGGGGATGAAGATGGGCGGCTATCGCGGCAACATTCCCAATCCCAAGGCCGAGGGCGCGGTGGTCAGCCTGCACCGCAACCTCGCCCGCTACATGGGCACCGGCGCGCCGCGGCCGATTTGACGGCGATCAACGCGGGCTGGCGGCCCTTCGCGATAGGCGGGCGGCAAAGAGCTCAAGAGGAACCCCGATGACCGTCTGCCAGCCCAGCGACTGCCCGCCCGCCGAAGCGATCGACATCCCCGCGCTGCACGCCAAGTACCTGCGCGAGCGCGACCGGCGGGTCAGCAAGCAGCACAACGACCAGTACATCCCGGCCAGCGGCAAGTGGAAGGACATCTACGAGGTCGATCCCTATACCCCCGTCGCCCCGCGCGATCCGATCACCGGCGAGACCGACGTGGTGATCCTGGGCGCCGGCTATTGCGGGATGATGGTCGCCCATCAGCTCAAGCAGGCCGGCATCACCGACTTCTACAACATCGACCACGGCGGCAACTTCGGCGGCACCTGGTACTGGAACCGCTATCCCGGCATCCAGTGCGACAACGACAGCCTGGTCTACATGCCGCTGCTCGAAGAGACGAACTACATGCCGTCGAAGAAGTTCGCGGACGGCTACGAGATCCACGACCATTGCCAGATCATCGCCGACACCTTCGGCCTGCGGCAGAACGCGCTGTTCCACACGCTGATCGAGACGCTGGTCTGGAACGGGGACGAGAACCGCTGGCACGTCGGCACCAACCGCGGCGACGAGATCAAGGCGCGCTTCGTGGTCCTGGCGATGGGCCCGCTCAACAAGCCCAAGCTGCCCGGCATCCCCGGCATCGACCAGTTCAAGGGCAAGGTGTTCCACACCGCCCGCTGGGACTACGACTACACCGGCGGCGAATGGCGCAATCCGGCGCTGACCAGGCTGGCCGACAAGAAGGTCGCGATCATCGGCACCGGGGCGACCGCGATCCAGGTCGTGCCCTATCTCGCGAAGTACGCCGCCCAGACCTACGTGGTCCAGCGCACCCCATCGACCATCGACGAGCGCAACAACCGGCCGATCGACCCCGAATGGTACAAGAGCCAGAAGCCCGGCTGGCAGCAGGAGCGCATCCGCAACTTCCACCATGCCGCGATGGAGCGCCTCGCGCCGGGCGAGCCCGATCTGGTCCAGGACATCTGGACCGAGATCAGTCGCAACGTCTCCGCCGAGCTGGAGGCCGAGGGCTGGCGGGACGTGACGCCCGAGGACTACGCCGCCCGCCGCGAGGTGATGGACTGCCGCGTGATGGAACGCCTGCGCGCCCGCTGCGTCGTGGTGACGGACCCCGCGGTGGCCGAGGCGCTCAAGCCCTACTACCGCTACCTGTGCAAGCGGCCGACCTCCAACCACGACTTCCATCCGGCCTTCAACCAGCCACACGTCACGCTGATCGACGTGGCCGAAACGCAGGGGCTGGAACGCCCGACCCAGAACGGCTTCGTCCACGACGGCGTCGAGTACGAGATCGACTGCCTGATCCTCGCCTCGGGCTACGAAGTCACCAACGACCTCGACCGGCGCTGGGGGATCAAGCGGATCGAGGGCGTCGATGGCCTGTCGATCTACGACTACTGGCGCGACGGCTTCCAGACCTTCCAGGGCATGACGGCGCACAACTTCCCGAACATGTTCTTCACCGGCTTCACCCAGGCCGCGGCGAACGCCAGCAATTCCAAGACCTTCGTCGATCAGGGCTTCCACATCGGCTATATCGCCAGCGAGGCGCTGAACCGCGGGGCGGTGCGGGTCGAGCCTGACGCCGCGGCGCAGGAGGCCTATATCGCGCACCTGCGCTCGATCGCGGTCGACAACTCGACCTATGTCAACGAGTGCACCCCCTCCTACTTCAACAACGAAGGCGATCAGACC
>CALLNA010000194.1 GCA_938005655.1 uncultured Novosphingobium sp. | reverse complement strand
GACCGCGAAGCCCATCGCCGGCCAGCGCAGCGCCAGCCGCGCCTGGGGTGAGGCCCCGACATAGAGGTTCTGGACGAGGACCAGGCCGCCGATCGTCGCCAGCAGGCGGAACATGACGTCGGCCTGGAACATCGCCCCGTGGATCGCGATGGTCCAGCCCTCGTTCTCGACCATCAGCAGCGCGCCGAGGAGCAGCTCGACCAGGGCCAGCGAGACGATCACGGGGCGCACCGGCGCGACGCTGGTATGGCGGCCATCGCTAGCGAACAGGCGGTAGATCGCCAGCAGCATCGCGCCGTTGCGGAACACCTCGGCGAGACCGCTGGCGGCGCTGTCGCCGCCGGTCGCCGCGAC
This sequence comes from uncultured Novosphingobium sp., assembly GCA_938005655.1. Classification (GTDB taxonomy): domain Bacteria; phylum Pseudomonadota; class Alphaproteobacteria; order Sphingomonadales; family Sphingomonadaceae; genus Novosphingobium. The sequence goes on along the minus strand of CALLNA010000194.1, from coordinate 8,822 downwards.
CAGCAGCGCCCAGAGCGCCGTCGCCAGCAGCCCGGCGATCAGCGCGCCCGCGGCCGGGCCGAGCCGCGCCCGGCGCGAGAGGAGCCAGGCCGCCGCGAGCAGCGAACCGCCCGCCGCCGCGAGATGCGTCGCGACGGTGACGGCCTGCCAGAGCGGACCGGCGGCGAAGCTCATCGCGCGCCCTCATGCCAGAGCACCACGCGCAGGGTCTGAAGCAGGATCAGCAGGTCGAGGAAGGGCGTGTAGTTCTTGGCGTAATAGAGGTCGTATTCGAGCTTGTGCCGCGAATCCTCGATCGACGCGCCATAGGGATAGTTGATCTGCGCCCAGCCGGTGATCCCCGGCTTCACCATGTGGCGCTCGGCGTAATATTGCAGCTTTTCCTCGAGGTCGGCGACGAACTCCGGCCGCTCGGGGCGCGGGCCGACGAAGCTCATTTCACCCTTGAGCACCGACCAGGCCTGGGGCAGCTCGTCGATCCGGACCTTGCGGATGAAGCGGCCCACTCGGGTCACGCGCGGGTCGTTCTCGGTTGCCCACTGGGCGCCCGCCGCCTCGGCGTCGATGCGCATCGAGCGCAGCTTGATGACGTCGAACGGCTGGCCGTAGAGCCCGACGCGGGTCTGGCGGAAGAAGGCCGGACCCTTGCTGTCGAGCTTCACCAGCAGCGCGAACAGCAGGATGACGGGCGCGGTCAGGATCAGCAGCACGGCGCTGGCCGCAATATCGAACACGCGCTTGGCCCCGGCGGAGACGACCCGCAGCGAGGAAAAGCCGTCGGAGAAGATCAGCCAGGACGGATTGACCGTGTCGAGGTCGACCCGGCCGGTCTCGCGCTCGACGAAGCTGGAGAAGTCGTTGACGTGGACGCCCGCCGTCTTGATCCGCAGCAGGTCGGAGAGCGGCAGCGCGTTGCGCCGCTCCTCCAGCGCGAGGACGACCTCGCTGACGCCGAGGTTCTCGACGAAACGGCCGAGGTTGTGAATCGCGCCGCGGGCGATCGCCTCCTCGACCACGACCTGGCTCTCGTTCATGCCGACATAGCCGACGATGACGAAGCCGCTCTCCGGCCGCTCGCCGAGGCGGCGCAGGCGGTCGGCGCGCATCCCGGCGCCGAGCACCAGCACCCGCCGCCGGAAGGCCGAGGCGCCGAGGATCCCGCCGACGATCATCCGGTTGAGCACCAGGACGAGGATCGACAGGCCAATCGCGTAGGCCAGGGTCGAGCGCCAGAAGGTCTGCCCGCCGATCACGAAGTCGATGAAGGCGAGCGCGATGACGCCCAGCGAGATCGCGACCAGCAGCCGCGCCGTGGCGAAGCGCATCGAGCGCAGGGCCTCCGCGCCGTAGACCCCGACCGCGATCATCGCCGTCAGCATTGTGACGGCCGTGCCGGCGAGCGGCCAGAAGCGGTCGGAAAAGTGGCCGGCGTCGATCCCGATCTGCTCGGCGCGCAGGCGGAACGCCAGCTCGCCCGCGAGCAGCAGCAGCCCCACGTCGAACAATCCCATCAGGATCACCGCGTGGGGGATGTAATGTTTGAACAGCCGGATCATCGCCTAGCAACACCTCCGGACCCGAGGCCGGACCCAGAGGCGAAGCTAACGCCGAGACGTAAACTGTCGGTAAATCTGACAGGCCGTCAGCGAGCCATGGCAGGGAAAATCCCCGATTTTCCTGATCCGCCGCCAGCCGGTGTCGCTGCGGTTTACAGCGCTCGCGCATTCCGGCTCAGCGATCGGCAACGGCCCTCGGCGCGTCCTCGACCTGGCCGGCCGCATGGGTGGCTCCGGCCACGGCGCCATCGCCGACAGGCCGCGCGTCGCCCCGGATGGCCATCAGGTACACGGCCGCGAGTACCGCGATCAGCGCCACGACGCCGAATAGCCAGCCGGTGCCGGCATCGCTGCGGGTCGGGCCGTCGTACATGATGGTCGGCGGCCGAGGCATGGTGGATGGATGCGGTCCCGGGCCGGCGGCCCTGCGTTCGTCACTCATCGATATTCTCCAATTGCTTTTCCTCGATAGGGAAAACGGTGGAGAACAAAGAGAGTTCCGGAACGAACGGTCCGCCGCATGCCTGGTGCCCCTGGCCCGACTCGAACGGGCACGTCTTGCGACAACCGATTTTGAGTCGGTCGCGTCTACCATTCCGCCACAGGGGCCCTGCGCCGGTGCGGCTTAGCGCCGCCGGCGCGAAGCGGCAACCGTTCTACTTGAGCGCCGCCGCGATCAGCTTGTGCAGGCGCGAATGGATCGCGTCGCTGCCGGCGAGGACCTGCTCGTCGCAGATCGGCTGCGAGCGGCCGCGCCAGTCGGTGACGAAGCCGCCGGCCTCGCGCACCAGCAGACAGCCGGCGGCCGTGTCCCAAGCCTGGAGGCCGCTTTCCCAGAACGCCTCGTAGCGCCCCGCCGCGACCCAGGCGAGATCGAGCGCGGCCGAGCCGAAGCGGCGGATTCCCGCCACTTCCGGGCCGACCGCATTGTAGATCTTGGCCCAGTTGCCGCCGTCGCCGCGCCCGTGGAAGGGGATGCCGGTGGCGATCAGGCTGTCGTCGAGATGGCGCCGCGACGAGACCCGCAGGCGCCGGTCGTGGAGCCAGGCGCCGCGCGTCTTCTCGGCCCAGAAGCTCTCGTCGGTGATCGGCTGATAGACCAGCGCGGCCGTGACCTCGCCCCAGCCCGATCCGTCGAGCTTCGGCTCCTGCACCGCGATCGAGATCGCGAAATGCGGGATGCCGTGGAGGAAGTTGGTCGTCCCGTCGAGCGGATCGACGATCCACCGCGGCTTGCCTTCGGCCCCGGCGATCGTGCCGCCCTCCTCCAGCTCGAAGCCCCAGTCGGGCCGCGCCGCGAGCAGTTCGTCGTAGAGCGTCCGCTCGGCCGCGCGGTCGGCCTTCGAGACGAAGTCCGACGGCCCCTTGCGGCTGACCTGGAGGTGCTCGATCTCGCCGAAGTCGCGGCGCAGGCGCTGCCCCGCCTTGCGGGCGGCGCGTTCCATGACGCGGATCAGGCCGGAAATTGCTGACATTCTATAATCCTACGGCCAAGGGCCAATCAGTTCGCCTTGCCCACATAGGTGCGCTCATAGACGTCGACCACGATCCGGGTGCCGCTCTCGATATGCGGCGGGACCATGACGCGCACGCCGTTGTCGAGCATGGCCGGCTTGTAGCTGGACGAGGCGGTCTGCCCCTTCACCACGGCGTCGGCCTCGACGATGGTCGCCTCGACCTGCTCGGGAAGCTGGACCGAGATCGGACGCTCCTCCCACATCTCCAGCAGCACTTCCATGCCGTCCTGGAGGAAGGCCTCGGCGCCGCCGAGGAGGTCGGCCGGAAGCTGGATCTGGTCGAAGGTGTCCTTGTCCATGAAGACGAGCTGGTCGCCGTCAGCATAGAGGTACTGGAAGTCCTTGGTGTCGAGCCGGACGCGCTCGACCGTGTCGGCGCTGCGGAAGCGGACGTTGGTCTTGCGGCCGTCGATCAGGTTCTTCATCTCGACCTGCATGAACGCCCCGCCCTTGCCGGGCTGGGTATGCTGGGTCTTGGCGACCTTCCAGATACCCTTTTCGTATTCGAGGATATTGCCGGGACGGATGTCCACGCCGCTGATCTTCATCGGAACTGACCTTGTCTGGGAAAGAGCAGGCGCGCCCTTAGCGCGGCCAACCCTCTCTGGCAATCGCGACCGGGCGGTGGTAGCGGATCGGGCGATGACGCGCGCCGCCTTCCCGCCTGTTCTGCTGCTCGCCGGCATGGCCCTCGCCGGGCCCGCGCTGGCCGCGCCCGGCGGCCCGATCGACACGATCCATCGCGGGGATTACTATTGCGAGCTGCCCGGCGACGCCACCGGCCTGGCCGGCATCGTCGTGCCCGAGGAAGGGTTCAGCATCGTCAGCGGATCGAGCTACACCACCCCGCAGGGCGGCGGCTCCTACCTGCTGACCGGCGACCTGCTGACCATGACCAGCGGCCCCAAGCGTGGCGAGAAGTTCAACCGGCTGAGCAACAACTTCCTGCGCAAGCTCGATGCCGAGGGCAAGGAAAGCACCTTGCGCTGCGTCCGGCGGACGCGAAACAATAGCTGACGCAGAAGGTTACGCGGTGCCCGGTCCAAGCGGCCGGCTCGCCTTGCGCATCGCCGCATAGGCCACGACCACCAGCACCGCGAACAGCATCACGCCCAGCGGCGCCTGCCACCCCGCCCCGGCGACCACGGCCAGGGCGTCGGGATCGTTCGCCCCGGCGACGATCCCAGCATAGGCCACGTTGAACAGGCTGTCCCCGACGATCAGGCCGGTGGCGGTCAGCACGCCCATCCGCTCGGCAAAGGCGGGATCGCCCTGGCGCGCCGCCCAGCGGTTATAGAGATGGCCGATCACCGCACCGAGCACGATCAGCGCGGTCACGCCGAGCGGCAGGTACATGCCCATGCCGACGGCGAGCGGCGGCAGCGCGCCGCGCTTCGTCACCCGCAGGACCTCGTCGATCACGATCGCGGCCAGGCCGATGGCCGCACCGAGGCCGATCAGGTTCCAGTCGAGCGTGCCGCCGAGCACGCCTTGGGCGATGGCCGAGATCAGCGCGGCCTGCGGCGCGCCGAGCGCGTCCTTGCCCGCGCCCGGCGCGCCCTGGAAGCCGAAGGTCGCATTGAGCAGGTCCAGCACCGGCGGGATCACCAGCGCGCCGAAGACCACGCCGAGGACCAGGGCGAACTGCTGCCGCCAGGGCGTCGCGCCGACCAGTTGCCCGGTCTTGAGGTCCTGGAGGTTGTCGTTGGAGATCGTCGCCACGCCGAAGACGATGGCGGTGACGAACAGCGCATAGGCGACCAGCGGCCGCGCCTCCACCCCGCCGCCGAACAGAGCGGCGAGCAGCAGCGAGATGCCCAGGGCCGAGATGATCCCGACGCCCGAGATCGGGCTGTTGGACGAGCCGATCAGCCCGGCCATGTACCCGCAGACCGAGGCGATCACCACGCCCGCGACCAGCACGAAGACCAGCGACAGCGCCACGGTCACGCCCAGCGAGGCGGCGATCGGTCCGCCCGCGGCGAAGTTCCAGAGCAGCACCGCGATCGGCAGGAGGGCGACGAGGATCGTGCTGCCGACCACGCCGATCGGTAGGTCGCGCTCAGTCAGCTCCAGTCCCTCGAAGCCCGCGACCCGGCGCGCGCGGTTGGCCGCCAGCGCGCCGCCGATCCCACGGACGATCGGGCCGATCACGCGCAGCAGGGTCCAGATCGCCGCAACGCCGATCGCGCCCGCGCCGACGAAGCGGACCTGCTGGCGGAACACGGTCGAGACGAAGTCGGCCAGCTCGGTCCCCGGCGGCGGGCCGCCGGCGGTGAACAGCGGCAGCAGGATCAGGAAGCTCAGCACGATCCCGACCAGCATCGCCAGGCCGACCGCGAGGCCGACGAGATGGCCGACCCCGACGAAGGCGAGCGAGAGCCCGGCGGACAGGTTGGTCGCCCCGGCCCCGATCTTCACCGTGGCGGCGGCTTCCTCGGCGACGAGCTTCATCTTGGCGAGCAGCGGATAGCCGGCCGAGATCACCGCGCCGAGGATCACGGCGCGCAGGCCGCGCCGGTTCTCCTCCGCCCCGCCCACGCCGTTGCCGACCTTGAGCACCTCGGCCGCGGCGACGCCCTCGGGATAGGGCAGGTCCGAGCCGGTCACGAGCGCGCGGCGCAGCGGCACCGAATACATCACCCCGAGGACGCCGCCGATCACGATGACCGCGACTGATTCCCAATAGGGAAACCCGCTCCACCAGCCGACCATGACCAGCCCCGGCAGGACGAAGACGATGGCCGAAAGCGCGCCCGCCGAGGAGGCGATGGTCTGGACGATGTTGTTCTCCTGGATGCTCGCCCCGCCCAAGGAGCGCAGCAGGGCCATCGAGATCACCGCCGCCGGGATCGAGGTGGCGAAGGTCAGCCCGGCGCGCAGGCCGAGATAGACGTTGGCCGCAGTGAACAGCACGGTGATCACCGCGCCGAGCACGATCCCGCGCAGGGTCAGCTCGCGGGGGGAAGCGGCGGCGCTCATCGGACGGTCGCCCCCGGAAAAGCCCGAGCCGGCAAGGTCGATCGTATCCTCAGAAAAGCCCGCATTCCCGCTCCTGTCCATAGTGCGGCGAATCATGGCATAGCGCCGCCGAGTAGGAAACAGGGACGCAATAAGAGCTCTGAAATCAGCGGCTTGGGCAGATTTCCGGCAAGCTCATGTCAAGAGCGGATCAGGCCGCGCCCGCCGCCTCGATCGCTTCGTGCAGCGCCTTGACCTGGGCCGCCTCGTCGCCGTTCCATACTCCGCCCGAGACGGCGAGGAAGTCCGCGCCCGCCCGGACCAGCTCCGCGCAGTTGCCGGCGGTGATCCCGCCGATCGCGACGCAGGGGATTTCCATCAGGGCCTGCCACCAGGTCAGGATCTCGGGCTCGGCATGGTGCTTCACCGCCTTGGTCGTCGTCGGGAAGAAGGCGCCGAACGCGACGTAGTCCGCCCCCGCCTCGCCCGCTTCCATCGCCAGGTGGCGGCTGGCGTGGCAGGTCACGCCGATCTGCGCCTCGCGCCCGAGCCGCTGGCGCGCCTCGGCGACGGCGCCGTCCTCCTGGCCGAGATGGACCCCGTCCGCGCCGAGCCGCTTGGCCAGTGCTATCGAATCGTTGACGATGAAGGCGACCTCGCGCTCGGCGCAGATGCGCTGAAGCGGCTCGGCCAGGCGGGCGGCTTCATGCTCGTCCACGCCCTTCACCCGGAACTGGAAGGCCGCGACCTCGGCCGCGTCGAGCGCCCGCGCCAGGCGGTCCGGAAACGAGCCGCCGACATCGAGCGGAGAAATCAGGTATATCGCGCAGGTCGCCATCGCGCCGCCCTAGAGCCTCGCGCATCGCCCGCCAAGCGTTCGGGTGATGTCGCGATCGGAATTTCGGTTTGCGGCCTCATTGCCGGCACTCCCCTCCTCATTCGTCACCCCGGACTTGATCCGGGGTCCCGCTTTCCTTTTCCGAGGTCGCACACGAAGAAGCGGGGGCCCCGGATCAAGTCCGGGGCGACGAGGTTTGTGATGACATTCGGTTCCGAAATCCAAACCGCGATACCGCCGGCGTTCGGGCGGGGTTCATTCGCAAGAACGATGGTAGCGGCGATGAACCGCGCGATTCCCGCCCTGCTCGCCCCGATCCTGCTGGCCGGCTGCGTGACCTACCACGTCCACGGCGACGGCGTGGCCCGCGCCGCGCTGGGCGAGACGGCCTATGTCGACGGCCCCAAGGTCACGCCGCTCGAAGTGCTGGAGGACAGCCGCTGCCCGGCCAAGGTGAGCTGCGTTTGGGCGGGGCAGGTGCGGCTGAAGGTCCGCGTCCACCTCGGCGCCCGCGACGAGGATCACGAGCTGACCCTCGGCAAGCCGGCCCCGGTGGCCGACGGCAGCCTGGAGCTGGTAGAGGTCGCGCCCGCCCGTGTCGCCGGGGAACGGCTCGACCCCCAGGACTACCGCTTCGGCTTCCGCTTCATGGGCGGGATTTGAGCCCCGCCCCTCCCTGCCTTACGCCACCGCCGCGGCGACCTTCTGGGTCGAGCCCTGGTGGATGTCGTCGATCGCGCCGCCGAGCGAGGCGTTGAATTCCTCGTCGCTCATCGGATGGCGCAAGTCCTCCAGCAAGGCGCGGCTGAAGCTGGCGATGATGCCGCGGTTCTTGGCCAGCTCGGCGCAGGCCTCGGGGCGGTTGTAGCCGCCCGACAGGGCGACGACGCGCAGGACGCGCGGATGGTCGACCAGCGCATCGAAGTGGCCCGGCTTAACCGGCAGCGACAGCTTGAGCATGACCTTGGCGTCGCCCGGCATGGCGTCGAGCTGCTTGACCAGCTCGTCGAGCAGGATCGCGTCGCACTCGGCGCGGGTCGCGCTCTTGATGTTGATCTCGGGCTCCAGCATTGGGACGAGGCCGCCGGCCAGGACCTGGAGGCCGACCTCGATCTGCTGCGCGACGATCGCGGCGATGCCCTCGCGGTTGGCGCTGTTGATGACCGAGCGCTCCTTGGTGCCGAACACGCCGAGCGCCTTCGACTTGGCGAGCAGCTTGTCCAGCTCGGGCATCGGCTTCATCATCTGGACGCCGCCAAAACCACCAAAACCCTCGTCCTCCAGCCCCTTGTCGATCTTGATGAAGGGCACCACGCCGCGCTCGATCAGCGCCTGCGGGGTCGGCTTGCCGTCGACCTGGCCATCCATGGTCCGCTCGAACAGGATCGCGCCGATCACCTTGCCGCCGCCGAAGCAGGGCGAGGTGATGATCCGGCTGCGCATCTGGTGGATGAGGTCGAACATGCCTTCCTCGTCGGCCCAGGCGCCTTCCTCGATCCCATAGCCCTTGAGCGCCTTGGGGGTGGAGCCGCCCGACTGGTCCAGCGCGGCGATGAAGCCGTTGCCCTCGGAAATCTTGGCGGTCATTTCGGCGGTGTTCATGGTCGGTCGGTTCCCTGCGATGGACATTTGACGGCGCGCTTAACCAGCGTCCGCGGGCATCGCAACAACGGTAGCGCTATCAAGCGAGGCCGTGCCGTCAATCCGCGTCGAGTGGACGCCCGCCGCGCGCCTTGAGGTCCCCGATCAGCGTCCGCATCGCCCAGGCCGAGGCCCGGGCGATCTGCTCGCCCGACAGGCCCCAGACGTCGCGCATCTCCAGCCAGGGCGTGGTGAAAAGCTGCTGGAGCATGGCCGTGGCGAGCAGGCGGTCCTCCGGCGGCAGGTCCTTGACCACCTCGGCCGCGGCGGCGGTGAAGGCCGCGGTGCGACGCGCGTTGCCCGCCAGCC
>CALLNA010000193.1 GCA_938005655.1 uncultured Novosphingobium sp. | reverse complement strand
TCCAGCTCCAGGTTCGACAGCGCCAGCAGCTTGATCGCCTGCTGGAGCTGCGGCGTCATCACCAGGGACTGGCTTTGCCTGAGGTCGAGGCGTGGCCCCAATGCCATCGCGCGAGGCCCTATCCGGTGTGTGGGGAAAGCGGAGGGCTGCCCCTCACAGGGTAAAGCCCTCGCCCAGGTAGAGCCGCCGCACGTTCTCGTCCGCGACCAGGGCTTCGGGGCTGCCGGCGAAGAGGACCTGGCCGCCGTAGATGATGCAGGCGCGGTCGACGATGTCGAGCGTCTCGCGCACGTTGTGGTCGGTGATCAGCACGCCGATGCCGCGCCGCTTCAGCTCCTTCACCAGGTCGCGGATGTCGGAGATCGAGAGCGGGTCGATGCCGGCGAAGGGCTCGTCGAGGAGCATGATCGAGGGCTTGGCGGCGAGCGCGCGGGCGATCTCGCAGCGGCGGCGCTCGCCGCCCGAGAGGGCCATGGCCGGGCTGGCACGCAGGCGGGTCAGGTGGAACTCGCCGAGCAGGCGCTCCAGCTCCTCGGCGCGGACGGCCTTGTCGGGCTCGACCAGCTCCAGCACGCAGTTGATGTTCTGCTCCACCGTCATGCCGCGGAAGATCGAGGTCTCCTGCGGCAGGTAGCCGAGGCCGAGCACCGCGCGGCGGTACATCGGCAGCTTGGTGATATCGACGCCGTCGAGCAGGATGCGGCCCGAATCCGGCCGGACCAGCCCCATGATCGAATAGAAGCAGGTGGTCTTTCCCGCGCCGTTGGGGCCGAGCAGGCCGAGCACCTCGCCCTTGCCGACCGACAGCGAGATGTCGCTGAGCACGGTGCGCTTGTCGTAGCTCTTGGCGATCGAGACCACCTCCAGCCCCCCTTGCGGGATCGGCGGCGCGGCCGAGAAGCGCGGGGCGTCGGCTGGGGCATCGGCCCGGGCTTGCTGGGTCATCTCATCCATGCGAGCCGGGATGTAAGCCGCCCTTTCGCGATCGGCAAGGCGCGACGCGCCCCGATGCGCGGGTTTGGCAGGATTCGTGCTTGGGTCGGCCCGGCCGCGCGGCGCGGGAAGCGCGGAATCCCGGAATTGCTGGTTAACGAGGCTTGCGGGGCGCCCGAATCAGTGGTTTACTCGAAGGTGGGAGCATAGGAAGGATGGGCTGAACATGGCCAATGCTTGGCAGCGGGACGAAACCGCGCCGGTCGCAAGCAAGACGGCACAGGACCGGGTGAGCGCGAAGCCGCTCGACTGGCGCAAGCGGATGAGCGACAACATCGCCTATGCCCTGCTGGTCTATACCGGCCTCCAGATCTTCGTCACCATGGGCTCGCTGAAGGCTGCCGGCCCCTCGATGCTGCCCTATGTCGCGCTGTGCATCCTCGTCGTTGCGATCATCCCGGCCTGCCGCCGGTTCGAGCGCCGCTGGAACCGCCTCGACGACGCCCAGGCCGCCGATCCGGCGCTCGCCGGGTACTTCCGCCGCGACCGCGCGCTGCTCTGGCTGCTGGCAATCGGCCTGCCCTTCCTGATCACCGGCCTGTTCCGCCTGCTGGCGCTCGTCCTCTCCTGATCCTTCGCGCCGTTGCCCTGACCTCTCCCTGCGCCTAAGGGCGCCCTGTGCGCGCACCCTGCGCGGGAGAAGGAGTTCACGCCCATGCTCAGCCTCGAGGCCGCCCGCGCCAAGGCCGCCGCCCTCGTCGAGCGGGCGCAGGCCGCCGGGGCCGATGCCGCCGACGCGATCTACCTCGCCGACGCCTCGGAGAGCGTCCAGGTCCGCCTCGGCAAGCTGGAGGACGTCGAGCGTTCGGAGAGCGAGCATATCGGCCTCCGGGTGTTCTGCGGCCGGCGCTCGGCCTCGATCGGCTCGACCGACCTCGGCGACGCGGCGCTCGACGAGCTGGCCGAGCGCGCCGTCGCCATAGCCCGCCTCGCGCCCGAGGACCCCTATGCCGGCCTCGCCCCCGAGGAGCTGCTGCTGCGCGCGGCGCCGGCCGACCTGGAGCTGGCCGACGCCCACGAGCCGAGCCCGGCCGACCTGCGCGCCCTCGCCGAAGCGGCGGAGGACGCTGCCCGCGCCGTGCCCGGCGTGACCAACAGCGAAGGCGCGGGCGCCAGCTCGGGCGGCGCGGTCCTCGCGCTTGCCACCAGCCACGGCTTCGCCGGGGCCTATGCCGGGACCAGCCGCGGCATCAGCGCCAGCGTGATCGCGGGCGAGGGCGCGGGGATGCAGCGCGACTACGCCTGGCGCTCGGCCCGTCACGGCGTGGACCTGCCCTCGCCGGAAGCGATCGGCGCGCTGGCCGGCAAGCGCGCGGTCGCCCGGCTCGATCCCGGTCGGCTCAAGAGCGGGCCGATGCCCGTGGTCTTCGATCCGCGCGTCGGCGGCAGCCTGATCGGCCACCTCGTCGGCGCCATGTCGGGCGCGGCCATTGCCCGGCGCGCCAGTTTCCTGCTCGACCGCCTCGACGAGCAACTGTTCGACAGCGCGGTGATCGTCGCCGACGATCCGCTGCGCGCCCGCGGCCTGCGCTCGCGCCCCTTCGACGGCGAAGGGCTGCCGGTCTCGCGCCGCAATCTCGTCGAGGGCGGCAAGCTGACCGGCTGGCTGCTCGACAGCGCCTCGGCCCGCCAGCTCGGCCTCGCCCCGACCGGCCACGCCTCGCGCGGGGCGAGCGGCGCGCCCGGCGTCGCGGTGAGCAACGTCCACCTCGCCGCGGGCGGGCTCTCGCCCGCCGCGCTGATGGCCGACATCGCCGATGGGGTCTATGTGACCGAGCTGATCGGCCAGGGCGTCAACGGCGTGACCGGCGACTACAGCCGCGGCGCCTCGGGCTATCGCATCGTCAACGGCGAGATCGCCGGCCCGGTCGCGGAGTTCACCGTGGCCGGCAACCTGATCGACATGTTCAAGGCGCTGACCCCGGCCGACGACCTCGAATGGCACCGCACGATCAACGTGCCGACGATCCGCGTCGACGGTATGACCATCGCGGGGGATTGATTTCGCCAGTTCCCCCCTGTGGCCGCGTAGCGGGCATGGAGAGGTGGCAGCCGCGAAGCCGGCTGACGGAGGGGGAATCGCGCTGGGCTACCCCTCCATCACGACGCCTGCGGCGTCGCGTCCCTCTCCCCATTCGCTGCGCGAACGGGGAGAATCTTGGAAGGCTCAGCCCTGCTTGTCGGCCTGATAGCGCTCGATGGCTTCGAGCACGATCTGCTTGGCGTCGTTGGCGTCGCCCCACTTGCCGATGCGGACCCACTTCTCGGCCTCGAGGTCCTTGTAGTGGGTGAAGAAGTGCTCGATCTGCTGGAGCACGATCGAGGGCAGGTCCTGCCGCTCGCCGACGTCCGAATAGTACGGGAAGGTCGAATCGACCGGCACGCAGATCAGCTTCTCGTCGCCGCCATGCTCGTCTTCGAGGTTGAGCACGCCGATCGGCCGGGCGCGGACGACGCAGCCGGGGACGAAGGGCGAGCGGGCGATGACCAGCGCGTCGAGCGGGTCGCCGTCGGGCGAGAGGGTGTGCGGCACGAAGCCGTAGTTCGCCGGATAGCGCATCGGCGTATGGAGGATGCGGTCGACGAACAGGGCGCCCGACTGCTTGTCGAACTCGTACTTCACCGGCTCTCCGCCGACGGGCACTTCGATGATGACGTTGAGGCTTTCGGGCGGGTTGTCGCCAACGGGGATCAGGTCGATACGCATGGCGGCGCCCTAGCCCCGCCCATGCTGCGCTGCAACACCCTCTGGCGTTATTTTCCGCCGAGCGCGTTGATCGTGAAGGCGATCACCCCGATGTTGAACAGGAAGGCGGCGAAGGAATGGAGCACGGCGACCGTGCGGACCTTGCCCGAGGTGATGTCGGTGTCGGAGGTCTGGAAGGTCATGCCCAGGGTGAAGGCGAAATAGACGAAGTCGCCGTAGGTCGGCTCCGGCGTGCCGGGGAAGTCGATTCCGCCCTGGTCGCCCTTGCCGCCCGGCCCGGGCAGGTAGAACGTGTGGGCGTAGTGCAGCCCATAGACCGAGTTGCTGAACAGCCAGATCAGCAGCAGCGTGACGACGAGCTTGGCGATCGCGGCGATGTCGCCGTCGCGCGCGGGGGGCAGCTCGCCGGCGATCGCGGCCATGACCACGATCATCATCAGCAGGGTGATGACCAGGACCAGCGGCCGGTTCGCGTCGTTGGCGTCGGCATGGCTGCGGATCGCCTCGGCCCCGCCCTCGCGCAGCAGCGGGACCAGCGAGAGCAGGAATACGGCCGCGGCCAGGTCGAAGGCGATCGCGATCGCTTCGGCGGGGCTGCCGCCGGGCACGAGCCACCAGTGGACCGCGAAGCCGGCGACCAGCAGGCCGAGGAAGACGAGGAATCGCGGCGGCGCGAGGCGGCGCCCGAGCTGGGATGCGCCGCGCCAGCTCATTTCAGCGGCCGCCGCGGCGCGAGCAGGGCGTCGAGCGCCGCCGGTCCCTTGCCCGGAACCTTGTCGAGCCAGGGCCAGCGCAGCCCGTCGCGATAGGCGACCTGCACCGTCTGGAAGCGGTCGCCGCGCTGGACCAGCAGCTCGATCGGCTTGCCGCTCTTCGCCGCGATGATCGCCTGCTTGATCCCCTCCTGGTCGTAGGCGGTGCCGTTCACCGCGACGATCTTGCTGCCGGGGACGATCCCGGCGTTGAAGGCGGCGCTGTCCCACCGCGTGGCCGTGACCTTGGCGTCCTTGTCGATGACCACGCCGAGCGAATGGTAGAGGCTGAGGAACTTGCCCTCGGCCATCCGCGCCTTGTCGAAGGGGTTGGGCTCCTCGTGCCAGGCGAGGCGATAGCCGCCGCGCTCGATCCCGCCGAGCGGCGCGGGCTGGCCGGGTGTCTCGAAGCGGGTCCTGAGGAAGCTGGCCCAGTCATAGGGATAGACTGCGTTCAATGCGGCGGCGACGTCGTCGAACTCGTAGGGCAAGACGCCCCAGTCGCCGTCCCGCACCCCGAAGAACGTCCTGGCGAAGTCGTCGAGGCCCTTGCGCCCCCCGGTGCCGGCGCGGATGATCTGGTCCGCCTCCAGCCACATCAGCGCGCCTTCGGTGTAGTAGTCCTCGTTGCGGGCGAGCGAGGGGAAGGGCTTGGCCTTGCGCGCGGCGAAGATCGGGTCGAGCGTCGTGTCCTCGACCGAGCGCCACTCGCGGCCTGGCTGCTGGGTGAACAGCCCGGCGTAGTTGGCGAGCGTGCCGAGCACGGTCTCCTTCGACTGGACGCCGGAGCGCGCCGCCAGGACCAGCCCCCAGAACTGGGTCTGGCCTTCATAGACCCACAGCAGGTTGTCCTGCATCGGAGTGCGGTAGTCGGGCGTCCACAGCCGGGCCGGGCGGCGGAACTTGCCGTTCCAGCTATGGGTGAACTCGTGGGGCAGCAGGTTGCGGTCCCAGTCGTAGTCCGACCACTTGATGAAGGCGTTGGGCTCGAGCTGGTTCTCGCTGGAGCGGTGGTGCTCGAGCCCGATCCCGCCCATCCGGTCGGTCAGGGCGAGGAGGAACTCGTAGTGGTCGAAGTGGCGGCTGCCGAAGGTCGCCAGCGCCTCCTGCACCAGGGCGCGGTGGGTGGCGATGTATTCGGGCTTGGCCTCAAGCTGCTCGGGCTTGTCGGCGACGACGTTCAGCGTGACGCCGGAGCCGAGGTCCCACTTGCGGAAATAGGCACCGGCGAAGACCGGCGAATCGATCAGCGTGTCGTAGTCGGTCTCGGCCCAGGCCAGCCGGTTGCCGGCCCCGGTGCGGCCGTCGAGCGCCGTGGCGACGCTCCACCCTTCCGGGAAGGTCACGCTCGGCCTGATCCGGATCTGGCGGGTGTAGTGCCCGGCTGGATAGAGGCTGACCTGCTCCCACTGGAGGTTCAGCATCTCCTGCGTCATTACGATCCGCCCCTCGGCGGGCTGGAGCGGCGAGGTATAGGTGAACCGCGCCACGACCTCCCTGGCCCCGGCGGGCACCTGGATGTGGAAGGCATAGACGTCGACCGGATCGCGCTCCCAGGAGAGCGGCTTGCCATTGGCGCTGAAGGTCAGGTTGGTCAGCTCGGTCAGGCGGCCGCGCGGGGCGTGGTGGCCGGGCAGCCATTCGGGAAAGAGCAGGGTGAGACTGGTCGCCCCGGGCGCGAGGGGCACGGTCTCCGTCACCTTGAAGGCGGCGCGGGTCTTGTCCGAGGCGTCGACCTCCAGCGCGATCGGCCCGCCCGGATAGGGCGTGTCGGCCGGATCGGGCACCCGGCGCTCGATCGGCGCGGCCGTCGGCGCGGAGCGGGGCGTCGGCTGGGCAGTGGCGAGGTCCGCCGCCGCAAGGGCGAGCAGGGCGGTGGCGGCCGTCAGGATCATCCTCATGGCATAGGTGATGCCGGGAAGGGCGCGGGGTTGCAACATGCGGCTAGCGCTTTTCGTCTT
>CALLNA010000192.1 GCA_938005655.1 uncultured Novosphingobium sp. | reverse complement strand
GAAACCCAGCGACGGGGGCGAGACCGTCATCATCAAGAAGTACGCCAACCGACGGCTCTACAACACCCAGTCGTCCAGCTACATCACGCTCGACCACCTCGCCAAGATGACCCGCGAGGGAGTCGACTTCAAGGTGCTCGACGCCAAGAGCGGCACCGACATCACCCACCAGATCCTCACCCAGATCATCATGGAGGAGGAAAGCTCGGGCGAGCACATGCTGCCCGTCAACTTCCTGCGCCAGTTGATCTCGATGTACGGCAATTCGATGCAGGGGCTGCTGCCGCATTACCTCGAAGCCTCGATGGAGCACTTCCGCACCAACCAGCAGAAGCTGCACAAGGCCTTCGAGGAGAGCCTGGGCAGCAATCCGCTGGCCAAGCTCGCCCAGCAGAACATGGCGATGTTCAAGGCCGCCGCCGCCGCCTTCATGCCCGGCGCCGCGGCCGAGGACGAGAAGGCCGAGGCCACCCCGGCCGAGACCACCCGCGACGAGATCGCCACCCTGCGCCAGCAGATGGCCGAGATGCAGAAGAAGCTCGACTCGCTGGGCAAGTGACGCGGAACGACGAGCCTATTGGACTATGGCCGCCGCCCCGCTAACGCGGGCGCCATGAATCAGCAGACCAAGATCCGCCACGCCCTGACCGTCACCCGCGAGGGCGACTTCGCCCAATGGTATCAGGAGGTCATCGCCGAGGCCGAGATGGCCGAGGAATCGGGCGTCCGCGGCTGCATGGTGATCAAGCCCTGGGGCTACGGCATCTGGGAGCGCATCCAGAAGCTGATGGACGCCCGGATCAAGGCGGCGGGCGTCGACAACTGCTATTTCCCGCTGTTCATCCCCCTGAGTTATTTCGCGAAGGAGGCCGAGCACGTCGAGGGCTTCGCCAAGGAGATGGCGGTCGTCACCCACCACCGCCTGATCGGCGACGGCAAGGGCGGCCTGGTCCCCGATCCCGAGGCCAGGCTGGAGGAGCCGCTGATCGTCCGCCCGACCTCGGAGACGGTGATCGGCGCGGCCATGGCCCGCTGGGTCCAGTCCTGGCGCGACCTGCCGCTCTTGACCAACCAATGGGCCAACGTCGTGCGCTGGGAGATGCGCACCCGCATGTTCCTGCGTACCAGCGAGTTCCTCTGGCAGGAGGGCCACACCGCCCACGCCGACCGCGACGACGCCATGGCCGAGACCCTGCGCGCGCTGGAGATGTACCGCGCCTTCGCCGAGGACGAGCTGGCCATGCCCGTGATCGCCGGCGAGAAGCCCGAGAACGAGCGCTTCCCCGGCGCCGTCGCGACCTACAGCATCGAAGCGATGATGCAGGACGGCAAGGCGCTCCAGGCCGGCACCTCGCATTATCTCGGCACCGGCTTCGCCGAGGCGGCGGGCATCCAGTACCAGAACCGTGAAGGCCAGCAGGCGCTCTGCCACACCACCAGTTGGGGCGTCTCGACCCGGCTGATCGGCGGCGTCATCATGACCCACGGCGACGACGACGGCCTGCGGGTGCCGCCGGCCATCGCCCCGCACCAGATCGTCATCCTCCCCATGCTGCGCGACACCGACGAGGATGAGGCGCTGCTCGCCTACTGCGAGGACCTGCGCCGCGCGCTCGCCGGGCAGCAGACGCTGGGCGAGCCGGTCCGCGTCCTCCTCGACAAGCGCCCCGGCAAGGCCACGCAGAAGCGCTGGGCCTGGGTCAAGAAGGGCGTGCCGCTGATCCTCGAGATCGGCGGGCGCGACGCCGCCGGCGGCCAGGTCTCGGTCCTGCGCCGCGACCGGCTGTGGCGCGAGGACGGCAAGCCTGACTTCGCCGGCCAGGCCAGGGACGACTTCCTCGCCCGCGCCGCCGCCGAGCTGGAGGACATCCAGCTTTCGCTCCATGCCGAGGCCAAGGCCAGGCGCGACGCCAACATCCACCGCGGCATCGGAACCCTGGCCGAGCTGGCCGCGTTCTTCGACGACAAGGCCTGTTATCCGGGCTGGGTCGAGCTGGGCTGGTCCCGCCCGACCGGCGCCGCGCTGGAGGAGGTCGTGAAGCAGCTCAAGGCCCTCAAGCTCACCATCCGCAACACGCCGATGGACGCGGCGAAACCCACGGGCACCTGCCCCTTCACCGGCGAGCCTGCGGTCGAGACGATCTACGTCGCCAGGGCCTATTGACCTTGGCGAAGCATGCGCACGGCATGCCCACCCGCCAGCAGGTGCTGGACTTCATCGCGCGGTCACCGACGCCCGCCGGCAAGCGCGAGATCGCCAAGGCCTTCGGGCTCAAGGGGCAGGAGAAGATCCAACTCAAGGCCCTGCTGCGCGACATGGCCGACGAGGGGCTGATCGACGGCAAGCGGACCGCGTTCCATCGCATGGGCGGCGTGCCCAGGGTCACGGTGCTGCGGGTGGTCGACACGGCGGACGGCGAGGCGATCGCGGTCCCCGATGGCTGGGCGCCCGACGACGCCAGCCCGCCGCCGCGGCTGCGCGTCGTGGAGAAGGGCCGGAAGCATCCCGCGCTGAAGGTCGGCGACCGCGTGCTCGCCCGCACCGAGGAGGCCGGCGCGGGCTGGCTCGCCCATCCGATGAAGAAGCTGCCCGCGCGGACCGACCAGGTGCTCGGCGTGGTCGAGATCGACGGCGCGGGCAAGGCCTGGCTCGCGCCGGTAGACAAGCGGGTGCGCTCCTCCGCGCCAATCGCCGACCTCGGCGGGGCGGAGACGGGCAACCTCGTCCTGGCCGAGCCCGCCGGGCGCACGCCGCGCGCGGGGGTCAAGGTCACGGACGTGCTCGGCGATCCGCTGGCGCCGCGGGCCTTCAGCCTGATCGCGATCCACAAGCACGGCATCCCCGATGTCTTCCCGGCCGAGACCCTGGCCGAGGCCGAGCTGGCGGCGAAGGTCCCGCTCAGCGAGGAGCGCCGCGAGGACCTGCGCCACCTGCCGATCGTCGCCATCGACCCCAGCGACGCGCGCGACCACGACGACGCGATCTGGGCCGAGCCGGACGGGGAGGGCGGCTTTCGCGCGGTCGTAGCCATCGCCGACGTCAGCTTCTACGTGCGTCCGGGCGGCGAGATCGACCGTGAGGCGCGGCGGCGCGGCAACTCGGTCTATTTCCCCGACCGCGTCGTGCCGATGCTGCCCGAGGTGCTGAGCGCCGACGTCTGCTCGCTGAAGGCCGGGGCGGACCGCGCCGCCATGGCCTGCCATCTGGAGATCGACGGCAAGGGGCGGGTTCGGGCCTGGCGCTTCACCCGCGCCATCGTCCGCATCGCCGAGGTCATCGCCTACGAGGACGCCCAGGCGCGGATCAACGGCGGCGCGGCCGGGGAGAACCTCTGCAACCTCTGGGCCGCCTGGCGCGCGCTGGAGCACGCCCGCCACCAGCGCGACCCGTTGGAGCTGGAGCTGCCCGAGCGCCGCGTCGTGCTCGACGAGCAGGGCAGGATCGCGGAAATCCGCCTGCGCGAGCGGCTCGACGCGCATCGCGTGGTCGAGGACTTCATGATCGCCGCCAACGTCGCGGCGGCCAAGGCGCTCGAAAGCAAGGTCGCGCCGGTCGTCTATCGACTGCACGAGCCGCCGAGCCGGGAGAAGCTGGTCGCGCTCAAGGACTACCTCGCGACCTTCGAGAGGAAGTTCGCCCTCGGCCAGGTGATCACGCCGGGCCTGTTCAACCGGATGCTCAAGGACGTGGCCGACGAGGCCGAGAAGGCCCTGATCATGGAGGCCGTGCTGCGCAGCCAGACCCAGGCCTATTACGGGCCCGGCAATGTCGGGCACTTCGGCCTGGCGCTGGGCTCCTACGCCCACTTCACCTCGCCGATCCGGCGCTACGCGGACCTGCTGGTCCATCGCGCTCTGGTCGAGGCCTTCGACCTGGAGCAGCCCGCTCCGAAGACCAAGCTGTCGCCGCGCTCGGGGCTGTCGGACCAGGACCGCGCCGACCTCGTCCGCGTGTCCGAGGCGATCAGCGCCGCCGAGCGCCGGGCGATGGAGGCCGAGCGCGAGACCATCGACCGCTATGTCGCCGCCTGGCTCGCCGCCCATGTCGGCGAGGTCTTCGAGACGCGGATCACCGGGGTCCAGAAGTTCGGGCTGTTCGCGACGATCGTCGGCCTGGGCGGCGACGGCCTCGTGCCGGTCTCGACCCTGGGCTACGAGCGCTTCGCCTACGACGAGGGCGCGCGGGTGCTGGAGGGGGAGACCACCGGCACGCGCTACGCGATCGGCGACCGCCTGCGGCTCAAGTTGGCCGAGGCGAACCCGCTGACCGGGGCGCTGAAGTTCGAGCCCGAGGAAGGCGCCGGCACCGCCATCGAGCCGCGCGGGCGGCCGCTGCCGCTCAAGCAGAAGGGCAAGCACCTCGTCGGCAAGCGCGGCCGGCCGGGGAATATCCGGCATCAGGGCAAGCGGCGGTAGGGTGAGCCCCCGAGATCCTCCCTGTTCGCGAGGCGAATGGGGAGGGACCGCCGATTGCTTGCGCTCCCCCATCCCCCTTCGTCACCCCGGACTTGATCCGGGGTCCCGCTTTCCTTTTCCGAGGTTGCGCAATGAAGAAGTGGGGCCCCGGATCAAGTCCGAGGCGACGAGGTGTGGGGAGGGAAGGAGAGGCTGGCGCGCCAGACACGCCTCATCGCCCGCTGGCGAGTGCGGGGTAACGCCGGGGGGGAAGAACAGGACGCGGACGGGACAACGGCCGGCGCTGGTGCCTGGACCATA
>CALLNA010000191.1 GCA_938005655.1 uncultured Novosphingobium sp. | reverse complement strand
GAGGCGGCCGAGTTCGCGGTGTCGCGGCGGTATTGAAGGACCTAGCCTTCGGCTGGGCGCGGCACGCGCTTGCCCTTGGTCCGGCTGGTCAGGTGGAAGTGCCGGCAGCGGTCGCAGCGGTAGTGCCGGAGCGGCACGGCGGCCGCCCGGGCGGCCGAACGCGCCTCGTCCTCGGTGCGGAAGCGCACCTTCTTCCGGCAGATGCTCAGTCGCGTGCGCATTGGGCCCTGTTCGTCGCGGATACCGGCGGGACCCATGGCCGGCGGCGTCCGATCCGCGCAAACGAAAAAATTTCTGTTCTCCCCTTGTTCTGTTGGAACAAAGAGAATACATCGAGTTCCAGTTGACCTTCCCGGTCGGCCCGGTAGGCAGAGGAACGAACGATGGCGGCACAGCTCAAGCTGATTCAGGAAGGCAAGGACAACATGGATCGTCAGAAAGCCCTTGAGGCGGCGCTGGCGCAGATCGACCGCGCCTTCGGCAAGGGCTCCGCGATGAAGCTCGGCTCGAAGGAGACGATGCAGGTGGAGGCGATCTCCACCGGCTCGCTCGGGCTCGACATCGCGCTCGGCGTCGGCGGCCTGCCGCGCGGCCGGGTGATCGAGGTCTATGGGCCGGAAAGCTCGGGCAAGACCACGCTGGCGCTGCATGTCATCGCCGAAGCGCAGAAGACCGGTGGCACCGCCGCCTTCGTCGATGCCGAACACGCGCTCGACCCGGTCTATGCCAAGAAGCTGGGGGTCGATATCGACGAGCTGATCGTCTCGCAGCCCGACACGGGTGAGCAGGCGCTGGAGATCGTCGACACGCTGGTGCGTTCGAACGCGATCGACGTGCTGGTGGTGGATTCGGTCGCCGCGCTCGTTCCCCGGGCGGAAATCGAAGGCGAGATGGGCGATTCGCATGTCGGCCTGCAGGCCCGGCTGATGAGCCAGTCGCTGCGCAAGCTGACCGGCTCGATCAGCCGCTCGCGCTGCATGGTGATCTTCATCAACCAGCTGCGCATGAAGATCGGCGTGATGTACGGCAATCCGGAGACCACGACGGGCGGCAATGCGCTGAAATTCTACGCCTCGGTCCGCCTCGACATCCGCCGCACCGGCCAGATCAAGGACCGCGACGACATCGTCGGCAACGCGACCCGGGTGAAGGTGGTCAAGAACAAGGTCGCCCCGCCGTTCAAGCAGGTCGAGTTCGACATCATGTACGGCGAGGGCATCTCGAAGATCGGCGAAATCCTCGATCTCGGCGTCAAGGCCGGCCTGGTCGAGAAGTCGGGCGCATGGTTCAGCTACGATAGCATCCGCATCGGCCAGGGCCGCGAGAACGCCAAGACCTACCTCAAGGAAAACCCCGAAGTCTGCGACCGTCTGGAAGCCGCGATCCGCGGCCGCACCGACGGCCTGTCCGAGGAGATGATGTCCGGCCCGGACGCGGACGACGACCTCTGATCCTCAAGGAACGTCGCGGGCTTCCGCGCGTTCGATGAACCAGGACCGGCGCGGAGGAGCGAGTGCCTCCGCGCCGGTCTTCGTTTGGCTGGGCGGCGTGATGAGGGGGAACGCGAACCGGACTTCCGCGAACGACTTGATTACGGACCTCTCCACCCCCTTCGTCACCCCGGACTCGATCCGGGGTCCCGCTTTCTTTTCCGACCTCGCGCAGGAAGAACCGGGGCTCCGGATCAAGTCCGGGGCGACGAGGTTCGTGATTTTGTGATGACGTCCGCTTTCCACCCTAATTACCGCCATTCCCTCAATTCCCGATCGCGCGCACCCAGATATTGCGGAAGCTGATCGGCTCGCTGGGATCGCCGTGGTCCTGGAGCTTGATCGGCAGGGCTCCGTGGGCGTGATAGGCCGGCTTGCCGATATAGAGCGTCTCGCCGCGCAGCGCTTCGTGGTCCTGCACCAGCACCCCGTTGAGGAAGGCCGTGACATAGGCCGGGCTGCGCAGGCTGCCGTCACTGGCGAAGGTCGGCGCGGTCCAGACCACGTCGTAGCTCTGCCATTCGCCCGGGGGCCGCGTCGGGTTCGCCAGCGGCGGGAACTGCTTGTAGATGCTGCCGGCCTGGCCGTTGACGTAGGTCTTGTTCCGGTAGCTGTCGAGGATCTGCAATTCGTACCCCATGTAGCGCCCGGTCGCGCCCAGGAAGAGCCCCGAATTGCCCCGCGCCTGGCCCGATCCGGTGATGTTCGCGGGGATGCGGTATTCGAGATGGAGCTGATAGCTGCCGAAGCGCCGCCGCGTCTGGATGTCGCCGGTCCCTTTGGCCACGGTGAGCACGCCGTCCTTCACCGTCCACCGCGCCGGCGAGCCGTCCTCCGAGGCCCATTGCGCCAGGTCCTTCCCGTCGAACAGCACCACGGCGTCGGAAGGCGGCGGCACGGTCACGGCGGCGAGCGGCGTCACCACCGGCGGCTCGGGCGTCCACTGCTCGGTGTCCTCGGGCCGCATCGGTGCGGTGGCCGGGGCGGACTGCATCAGGATGGCCGCCAGGACGCTGAGCATGGGTTCTTCCTCTCCCCCGTGGAATGCCCGCCAGCGTAACGGCGGGAGAGCGGGCGAACAAGCGGGCTTGGGACTGAGGCCATGCGGCTGAGATTGCCGAAGGCCGCAAGCGGCGGCTGTCGGCGGCGGTCCGGTGCTCCGTTCAGAAGGAGCTGCAGTTGGTCGGAGCCTTCTGTCCGTCGAACCGCGCGTCGATCCATTGGAGCGTTGCGGCCGCTTCGGTCCGGGCAACCGTGCCGTGCTCGCCGCCCGGCACCGACAGGAAGCGCACCGTCTTGCCGAGCGCGCAGGCGCGCCGGGCGAAATCGCGCACGACCGCGGGCGCCACGATCGTGTCGCCGGTGCCCGTCGCGATCAGCGCCGGGACCGGGATGGCGGCGGGAGACGGGCTGTTCTCGCGCATCAGCCGGCCCCATGGAGCCTTGGTGCCGAGGTCGAGGTTGCGGATTGCCCGCTGCGCGATGGCGATGCCGATAATGGTCCCGAGCCTGGGCTTGGCGTTGAGCTGGACGCAATTGTTGTCGGCCAGCCGGGTCATCACGTTCTGGACCGACCGCGTGCCGAAGGTCGCCATCGGCGCGCCGAAATGACGCGACCAGCTCGTTGCTGTGTAAGAGGTGAGCAGCGCCCTCACGCGCAGGTCGCTGCCCTCCGAGAAATTGCGGGCGAGATCGGTGGGCGGCACGATCGCGGTGATGCCCACGAGTTGGAGATCGGGGGCATAGCTCGACCAGACCTGGCCGCTCCACAGGGCGGCATGCCCTCCCTGCGATTCTCCCCAGAGCGCGAAGCGGGTTCCGGCATCGGCTTCGGGAATGCCGCGTGCCGCGCGCACCGCGTCGAGCACCGACCGGCCTTCGCTCACGCCGACGAGCACGGGATGCACCCCGCTGGAACCCAATCCCGGATAATCGGGCGCGACGACGGTATAGCCGCGCCCGATCGCGTCTTGCAGCCCCGGAATGATCGTGAAGTTGGCCTCGCCGATCGATGGCGCGCAGCGCTGCGCGATGCCCACCAGGCCATGCGTCCAGGCGATGACCCGGCGCGGGGCGCCGTTCGCCCGGGCATTGGGCGCGATCACCATGCCGCTCACCTGGATCGGCTCGTTGCGCTCGTTCGTCGTCCAGTACCGGACACGCCAAGCCCGCATGGCCGGCGGCGCCGTTGCGACGGGCTGTGCCGCGATCAGCGTACCGGCGCGTTGGGCCAGCGCGGCCTGGGGCGATAGCGCCAGGGCCGTAGCCGCCAAGAAGGCCAGCATTCCTGAAATACCGCGCATCGGATCGTTCCTTCTAGGCTGGGCGCGTTGCGCAACAGGGCATGGGATCGGGGAATCCCGCGAGCGAACCGGACGGATCGTCCGTCCCGCTCGCGGGCCGCAGCGGCAAGCCGTCAACAATCGTCCGCTTCCTCAAGCGGCCAGCGCGGCCTGAGCCTTGACCACCTCGTCGGCCTGCTTGCCGCCCAGTTCGGCCAGGTGGTCGAACTCGGCGGTGAAGCTCGCCAGGCCCTGGCTCAGCGAGCGCAGCTCGGCGTCGAGGCCGTGGAGGGCGGCTTCGGGCAGCATGGCCTCGACCCGTTCCCAGCGCGGCCAGGCGGGGTGGGGCGAGAGGCCGAGGATCTGCCCGCGCCGGCTGGACAGCACCGAGCCCGACTTGGAGCCGGTGCCGGCGGGGGTGTCCACCGTCACCAGGCTCATCGGCTCCAGCAGGTAGGGGCCGGCCTGGGCGAGGGCTTCGAGCATGGCCATGCGCCCGGCGATGCGGAAGGCCAGCTCCGAGCTGTCGACCGAATGGAACGAGCCGTCGGTCAGCGTCACCGCCACGTCGACCACGGGGAAGCCGAGCGGGCCCTTCTGCATGGCGTCGCGGATGCCCATCTCGACCGCGGGGATATATTGCTTGGGGATCGCTCCGCCGGTGATCCGGTCGTCGAAGCGGAAGCCCTCGCCGCGCGCCAGGGGGCGGATCTCGATCACGCAGTCGCCATATTGGCCGTGGCCGCCCGACTGCTTCTTGTGGCGGCCGCGCTGGGTGGCCGGCTTGCGGATCGATTCGCGGTAGGCGATGCGCGGCGGCCGCGCGTCGACCGCCACCCCGTAGCGCCGCTGGAGCCGCCCGAGCACGACCTGGAGGTGCTCGTCGTTGATCCCGCGCAGCAGGGTCTCGTGGGTCGCCTCGTCCTGGCTCCATTCGAGCGCCGGGTCCTCCTCGCAGAGGCGGTGCAGCGCGCTCGACAGCTTGACGTCGTCGCGCCGGTCGCGCGCGGCGATCGCCAGGGCGGCGTTGCGCGCCGGATAGTCGATCGCGTGGTTCTCGTCCGCCGCTCCTCCCCGCGCCGCGCCCTTGCGGGCGAGCAGGGCGCCGCTCCTGGCGCCGTCGACCTTGGCCACGGCGATCACGTCGCCGGGCGCGGCGTGGGGATGCTTGGCGGTCTTGTCGCCCTGGACGAAGAAGATCGAGCCGGTGCGCGCGGCGTCGCCGCCGACCACCAGCTCGTCGCCCTCGTCGAGCGGCGCACCGAGCACCCGGCCGAGCGCGAGCCGGCCCATCGCCCCGCCGTTGGCGATCTTGAAGACGTGCAGGCCGCCGTCCTCGCCCGCGTGGAGCCGCTCGGCGGCAAGCTCGGGCGCGGGGGTCTCGTGGCGCAGCAGCTTGAGCAGGCGCCGCACCCCGCCGCCGGTCAGGGCCGAGCCCATGACGATCGGCACGACGCGGTTCTCCACCGTGTCCTCGGCGAGGTCGGCCATGACCACGGCGCTGTCGGGCTGCTCGTCGGTCAGCAGGACCTCGAGCAACTCGTCGTCGAAGTCGGCCAGGGTCTCGAGCAGGCGGGTGCGTTCCTCCTGCTCGCGGCCGAGCACGGTGTCGGGCAGGGCGATCTTCTCGGAAGCCTGGCCGGGCTGGTAGCGATAGGCGCGCTCCAGCGCGAGGTCGACGTAGCCGGTCACGGCCTCGCTCTTGCCGTCCTCGCCGCGGATCGGGATCTGGCGCAGGGCGAGAGGCTCGCGGCTCATCGGCCGCAGCTCCGCGATCAGTGACTGGAGCGCGCCGACGCGGGCGTTCTCGATCTTGTTGACGAAGATGACGTGGGGCACGCCCCATTCGTCGAGGCGGCGCAGCATCGGCTCGGCCAGGGCCGCGCGCTCGGGCGCGGGATCGACCACGACCACCGCGATGTCGGCGGCGAGCAGGGCGTTGAGCCCGTCGGCGGCGAAGCCGACGCCGCCCGGCATGTCGACCAGGGCATAGTGGTCGCCGAGGTAGTCGAAATGCATGAGGTTCATCTCGGTCGAGCCGCCGCGCGCCCGCGCCTCGGGACTGGCGTCGCCGACACTCGTCCCGGCATCGACGCTGCCCAGGCGGGGGATCGCGCCGCTGGCGTAGAGCATGGCCTCGGCCAGGCTGGTCTTGCCCGTGCCCGCCGGCCCGACCAGCGCGATCGCGCGCGTGCCGGCGGCACGGGCCGCTTTGCTGCCGTTGGCGTTTCCAGTGCTTGGGGTGCTGCCCATCATCGCCTCCTCTGGTGAGGCGCCGGGCGCTGGCTCGCGCACGCGGCGCGGTTGGGACAGGGCGGATCGTCTGCCTCTCGCTGGCGAGTCGCAAGCGGAATCTCGGCAGGCGGGAACCGGGGTGCGGTGTGGTGCATTTGGGCGTGGAGATGCCTCAACCCTTGCCCGTATTGATCAACCGTTCCGGCGGGACGGCCGCCGCGCTCGGCGCGCGGCTGGAGGAAACCGTGCGCGAGGCCTTCGCCCCCTCCGGCCGGGCGATCGACCTGGAACTGCTCGACGGCGGCGAGATGGCCGAGGCGATCCGCCGGCGCAGCCGCGCGCCGGTCGTCGCGGTCGGCGGCGGCGACGGCACGCTCGGCGGCGCGGCCCAGGCCCTGCGCGGCAAGCGCGCGGCGCTCGCGATCCTGCCGCTCGGCACCCGCAACCACCTGGCTCGTGCGCTCGGCATCCCGCTCGACCTGGCCGAGGCCGCGACCGTCGCCGCCACGGGCGAGCGCCGCCGCATGGACCTCGGCCGCGCGGGAGAGCGGGTCTTCGTCAACAACGCTTCGATCGGCATCTATCCGCAGCTCGTCCGCGAGCGCGACCGGCGGGCCCTGCCCAAGTGGCTCGGCACGATCCCCGCCGCCTGGCGCGTGCTGCGGACGATGCGGCCGCGCCGCTACCGCCTGGCCGTCGACGGCGAGCTGCGCGAGGTCCGCACCCCGCTGCTGTTCGTCGGCAACAACCGCTACTCGCTCGATCCGCGCACCCTGGGCCACCGGGAATCGCTGGAGGAGGGCCGGCTATCGCTCTGCGCGGTCCGCGCCGAGGGGCCGGGCCACCTGCTCAAGTTCGCCTGCAAGGTGCTGCTCGGCCTGGCCGATGCCGATACCGACTTCGAGGACCTCCTGGAAGCCCGCGCGATCACGGTCGAGGGCGAGGGTGAGATCGGCGTCGCGCTCGACGGCGAGGTGGTGAAGATGGCCCTGCCGCTGGCGCTCGACATCCTGCCTGCCGCGCTCGGCGTGGTTGCGCCGCGGGTGCCGGCGGGCCGCCAGCCGCTCTATTCCCGGACACACTGATCGCGCCTTCGCGCTTGTCGGTCGCGCCGGGCTCGCTTATCGGCGCTTCCATGATCTCGACGAACGAAATCCGCCGGTCCTTCCTCGACTATTTCGCGGCCAACGGGCACGAGGCGGTGCCGTCCGCCCCGCTCGTTCCCTACAACGATCCGACGCTGATGTTCGTGAACGCGGGAATGGTCCCGTTCAAGAACGTCTTCACCGGGCTGGAGACGCGCAGTGTCCCGCGTGCGGCAAGCTCCCAGAAGTGCGTTCGCGCCGGGGGCAAGCACAACGACCTCGACAACGTGGGCTATACCGCGCGGCACCACACCTTCTTCGAGATGCTGGGGAACTTCTCCTTCGGCGACTACTTCAAGGAACAGGCGATCACCCACGCTTGGACCCTGCTGACCAAGGAATGGGGCCTGCCGAAGGACAAGCTCCTCGCCACGGTCTATCACACGGACGACGAGGCCTTCGCCCTCTGGAAGAAGATCGCGGGCCTGCCCGAGGACCGGATCATCCGCATCGCCACCAAGGACAACTTCTGGGCGATGGGCGACGACGGCCCGTGCGGCCCGTGCTCGGAGATATTCTTCGACCACGGCGAGCACATCTGGGGCGGCCCGCCGGGATCGCCGGAGGAGGACGGCGACCGCTTCATCGAGATCTGGAACCTCGTGTTCATGCAGTTCGAGCAGGCCGCGGGCGAGATCGTCGGCGACCTGCCCAAGCCGTCCATCGACACCGGCATGGGCCTGGAGCGCATCGCCGCGGTCATGCAGGGCCAGCACGACAACTACGACATCGACACCTTCAAGGCGCTGATCGCCGCCTCGGAAGGGCTGACCGGGGTCAAGGCCGAGGGCGAGAACCGCGCCAGCCACCGGGTGATCGCCGACCACTTGCGCTCGACCTCGTTCCTGCTGGCCGATGGCGTGCTGCCCTCGAACGAGGGGCGCGGCTACGTCCTGCGCCGGATCATGCGCCGGGCCATGCGCCACGCCCACCTGCTCGGCGCCAGGGAGCCCCTGATGCACCGCCTGGTGCCCGCGCTTGTCGCCGAGATGGGCCAGGCCTATCCCGAGCTGGTCCGCGCCCAGCCGCTGATCGAGGAGACCCTCCAGCGCGAGGAGATCCAGTTCCGCCGCACCCTGTCCAACGGCCTCAAGCTGCTCGACGAGGCGACCGCCGGAATGGGCGAGGGCGGCGAGCTTCCCGGCGAGACCGCCTTCCGCCTCTACGACACCTACGGCTTCCCCTACGACCTGACCGAGGACGCCCTGCGCGCTCGCGGCATCGGCGTCGACAAGGAAGGCTTCGACGCCGCCATGGCCCACCAGAAGGCCGCCGCGCGCGCCGCCTGGAAGGGCTCGGGCCAGGCCGCCGACAGCGAGGTCTGGTTCGACATCGCCGAGCGCGAGGGCGCGACCGAGTTCACCGGCTATACTGCGACCACCGGCGAGGGCCAGGTCGTGGCGCTGGTCAGGGACGGCCGCGAGGTCGAGAGCGCGACGGCGGGCGACGAAGTCACGGTCATCACCAACCAGACGCCGTTCTATGGCGAGAGCGGCGGCCAGACCGGTGATGCCGGGACGATCCTCACCAACGACGGGCTGAAGTTGACCGTCACCGACACGGCCAAGCCGCTCGGGCGGCTCCACGCGCACCAGGCCAAGGTCGAGAGCGGCACGATCAAGCTGGGCGACGCGGTCCAGCTCGTCGTCGACGTCGAGCGCCGCGACGCGATCCGTGCCAACCACTCGGCGACGCACCTGCTCCACGCGGCCCTGCGCAACCGGCTCGGCGGGCACGTTACCCAGAAGGGCTCGCTGGTCGCCGCCGACCGGCTGCGCTTCGACTTCTCGCAGCCCACCGCGCTCAGCGCCGAGGACATCGCCGCGATCGAGGCCGAGGTGAACGCCGAGATCCGCCACAACGAGCCCGTCACGACCCGCCTGATGTCGCCCGACGAGGCGATCGAGGCAGGAGCCATGGCCCTGTTCGGCGAGAAGTACGGGGACGAGGTCCGCGTGCTCTCGATGGGCCGCGTCGG
Source organism: uncultured Novosphingobium sp. (assembly GCA_938005655.1). Classification (GTDB taxonomy): domain Bacteria; phylum Pseudomonadota; class Alphaproteobacteria; order Sphingomonadales; family Sphingomonadaceae; genus Novosphingobium. The sequence goes on along the minus strand of CALLNA010000191.1, from coordinate 6,952 downwards.
CGCGGACAGCCGCAACTATTCGATCGAGCTGTGCGGCGGCACCCACGTCGCCGCGACCGGCGACATCGGCCTGTTCCGCATCGTCTCGGAAAGCGCGGTCAGCTCGGGTGTGCGTCGCATCGAGGCGCTGACCGGCGAAGGCGCGCGCCAGTGGCTGGTCGGCCGCGAGGAGGCGCTGAAGGGCGCCGCGGGCCTGCTCCGCACCACGCCCGAAGAAGTCGAGGCCCGCGTCGCCGCGCTGCTCGACGAGCGCCGCAAGCTGGAGCGCGAGCTGGCCGAGGCGAAGAAGGCGCTGGCCCTGGGCGGAGGCGGCGGCGCCAAGGCCGAAGCGGCCGACGAGGATGTCGGCGGGATCAAGTTCTCCGGCCAGGTCATCGAAGGCCTCGACGCCAAGGAACTGCGCGGGCTGCTCGACCAGGCGAAGCAGCGGATGGGCTCGGGCGTGGCGGCGATCGTCGCGGTCAACGACGGCAAGGCCAGCATCGCCGCGGGCGTGACCGACGACCTGACCGGCAAGGTCAGCGCCGTGGACCTCGTCCGCGCCGGTGTCGAGGCGCTCGGCGGCAAGGGTGGCGGCGGCCGGCCGGACATGGCCCAGGGCGGCGGCCCGGACGGTGCCAAGGCGGCCGATGCGATCGCCGCGGTCAAGGCCGTGCTGGCGGGCTGAAGGCGTCGGGCCGGCTCTCAGGAAGAGTGCGCATTGCTATTGTTGATTGCCGATCCGGACTTGTTGTCCGTCCGGTTACGCGCGCCCCATTTCCCGACATAGATTTAGTGGCGGGTTTTCAGACACCGGGAACAGGAAGCGCTGTTTTCCCGGCAGACAAGCCGAAATGTCGCAAAAACTATGGTTTTCAGACAACCGCATCCTTGATCTATAGACCGTTGTCAGGCGGCTCATTCATTTCATAACCCGCATCAAGACGGGGTGAGATCAGAAAAGGAGGAAAGCCATGAAACATGGCCTGTTGTCGGCCGCGGTAATGCTTGCATCTGGTTTCGGGATTTCTGTTCCGGCGCAAGCGCAATATGTCATGGATTGGAACGCTGGCAACTCGCTCATCATGTCATCGATCCAGAATGACAACTACAATCGCGAACGGGAGCGTGCTGATGCGGAGAGAGGGCAGGGCCGGCAGACCGGCCGACGATCGGCTCCCGCGCCAAGACCGTCCCGCTCGATCGTTGATCAGACTTTTGACGCCGCGATTGCGCCGCTGAACGCGGAGTTTCGGCGTCGCACGGCGAGCTACGGCAAGCCTGCGGCAGCACAATGGCTCACCGCAGCAGCGCGGAGCTTAGGGACGGAACTCGGCGCTATGTCACCGGAATATCGACGGCGCTTACGCAGCGATGGTCAGGTCAATGCAGATCGCTGGTATCTGAATCGCGCCCGCGCGGCAGGCCAGCAATATGCTGCGGGAAGCAGACGATAGCCGTCCGACAATCCCTCCTGAGTTGAAATGTCAGAGAAGCGGTCGCTCTAAGCAACGCTTCCGATCAGTGCAATTGATAGTAATGACTATCTATGCCACTCTACCCCTTTCACGAGGAGTTGATGTCATGGACGGAATCAAGGCGATCGTGGTCGGGACGGGGTTTGGCTGCCGCATCCATGTCCCGGCGTTGAAGGCCGCCGGCTTCGACGTGGTCGGCCTGGTCGGGCGCAATGCCGAGCGGCTCCAGCGCAAGGCCGCCGAGAACGGCGTCCCGGCCTGGTTCACCGACCTCGACGAAGCGCTCGACGCCACGGGGGCGCGGCTCGTGACGATCGCGACCACGCCCGACACCCACGCGCCGCTGGCGCAGCGGGCGGTCGCGCGGGGCTGCCATGTGCTGTGCGAGAAGCCCTTCGCCTTCGACGCGGCGGAAGGGGCCGCTCTGGTGCGGGCGGCCGAGGCGGCCGGGGTCGTCCACATGGTCTCGCACGAGTTCCGCTGGCTACCGGAGCGGGCGCTGTTCGGCCGCGCGATCCATGACGGCCTGATCGGCGAGCCGCGCTTCCTGGTGGTCGACCAGTTCATCCCGTTCTGCGCCGACCCCAATGCCCGCCTGCCGCGCTGGTGGTTCGACAAGGAGGCGGGCGGCGGCTGGCTCGGCGCCGGGGGCTCGCACTGGATCGACCAGATCCGCGCCTGGCTGGGCGATTTCCACTCGCTCAGCGCCAACCTGATGACCGTGTCAGACCGCGTCGGCGTGGCGGAGGACAGCTATTCGATGCGCTTCGTGACCAGGGGCGGGGTCGAGGGCTCGATGCAGCAGTCGGCGGGGGCCTGGGGCGAGCCTGCGAACCTGTGCCGTTGCGCGGGGAGCAGGGGCACGGTGTGGATCGAGGCGGGCAAGGTCTTCGTGGCGGACCCCGCGGGCCCGCGCCAGCTTCCCGTCCCGGCGGACCTCGCGCTGCCGCCGCCGCCCGCCGCCGCCGATTCCAATTCCGCCAACCGGCTCTCCCATTTCGAGATCGGGCCCTTCACGCGCCTGGCGGAGGCCCTGGGCGCGGCGATCAGGGGAGAGGCGGTTCCGGGAGCCGTCGCGCCGCCGACGTTCCGCGACGGGTTGGCCTGCATGCAGGTCATGGACGCGATGCGCGTTTCGGCGGCTGCGGGCGGCGCGCTCCAGGCCTTGCCGTGACCGCGCCGGGCCGCGACGGGGGGCTCGGCCTCGAATACCTGAGCGTGTTCGGCATGCCGCTGCCCGACTATGTCGCGCTGGCCGCCCGGCTCGGCTGCGATTTCGTCTCGGTCAATTACGGCCGCCCGGCCAACGCCCCGGCCGATCATGGCGGCGAGACGCTGCGCGAGAGCGCGGCTCTGCGGAAGGACCTCGCCGAGGCCGTGGCGGGGCACGGGCTGCGGATCGAGTTGGTCGAGGGTTTCGCCATCGTCCCGAACGCCGGGATCGAGCGCTATGCGGCCGACCTCGATGCGATCGCGCGGCTCGGCGCGCGCTCGATCTGCGCGGTCGGCATGGACAGGGACCTCGGGCGGACCCGGGCGCAGTTCGCCGCGCTGGCGGACATGGCCTCCGAGCGCGGCCTGCGGGTCACGACGGAGGTGGGCGCCGGGACGATCCGGACCTTCGAGAAGGCCCGCGCCCTGTGGCAGGCGGTGGCGCATCCCGGCTTCGCTCTGCTGATCGACACCATGCACTTCTTCCGCTTCGGCGGCCGCGCGACCGATCTCGATACCCTGCCGCCGGGCGCGGTCGGCCATGTCCAGCTTTGCGACGTGCCGATGCCGGCGCGGATCGAGAGCTACATGGAGGAAGCGCTGTTCGAGCGGCGCGCGCCGGGCGAGGGCGACCTGCCCCTCGGCCCGTTCCTCGCGCGCCTGCCCGCTTCGGTGCCGATCGGCCTGGAAGTGCCGATCCGCTCCGAAGCCGACGCGGGGATCGACGCTGAAACCCGCCTGGGCCGCTGCCTTGCGCGGACGCGAGCGCTGATCGCCGATCCCGCCTGACCGATGGTCGGTCGCTTGCGGGTCAGGCCATCCGTTCGTTGAGCGAGGCCGATTTCAGCTTCGGCTTCTGCTCCAGTTCGCCCTCCTCCATGATCTGCGCGCGCAATTCGTCGCGCTTCTCGTGGATCGACGCGATCACCGGGCCCATGGCGACGCCCAGGTCGACCAGCACGGCCTCGGACAGTTGCAGCGAGGCTTCCAGCGCCTCGGGCACGGCATGGCTCGCCCCGGCGCGATAGAGCGCGGCGGCGTGGCTCGCGTCGCGGGCGCGGGCGATGATCGGCAGGTCGGGATATTGGCCGCGCAGCTTCTTGACCAGGCGCTGGATCATCACCGGCTCGTCCATCGTCAGGATCACCGCGGTCGCGCTGTCGACGCCGAGCCGCCGGAGCGTTTGCGCCTGGGCGGCATCGCCGAAGGTCGCGCTATAGCCGTGGCGCAGGCCGTTGGCGATCAGGTCGGCGTCGGAATCGATCGCGACATAGGGCTTGCCGTGGACCTTGAGCATGTCGGCGATCAACTGGCCGGTGCGGCCGAAGCCGATGATGATCGCGCGGGCGGCGCTCGCGTCCTCCTCCGGGGCCTGGAGCGGCGCGGCGTCGACCCGGCGGGCGAGGCGCTTGCCGAGCAGGGCGAGCAGCGGGGTCACGGTCATGCCGACGGCGGTGACGATCTGCCAGAACTGCACGGTCTCCGCGCTGACGAGTTGCGCGCTGGCGGCCGCGGTCAGCACGATCAGCGTGGTTTCGGACGGGCTGGCCATCAGGATGCCGGTCTCGGTCGCCGTGCCCGAGCGCGCGCCCATCAGCCGCAGCAGGATCGCGGTGACGGCGGCCTTGAGGATCAGGACCCCCGCGGTCGCCAGCACGATCGCGCCGAGGTTGGCCCAGACCACGCGCAGGTCGATGCTCATGCCGATGGTGATCAGGAAGATACCGAGCGCCAGCCCCTTGAACGGCTCGGTGATGATCTCGACCTCGCCGTGGTACTCGGTCTCGGCGATCAGCAGGCCGGCGAGCAGCGCGCCGACGATCGGCGAGAGGCCGACCCCGGCCGTCGCCAGCGAGGAGACGATCACCACCAGCAGGCTGGCGGCGAGGAAGACCTCGGGGCTCTTGGTCCGCGCGGCCTGGGCGAACAGGCGCGGCAGGACGAGGCGTCCGATCACCAGCAGCCCGAGGATCACCAGCGCGCCGAGCCAGAGGGTGCGGAACATGCCCTCGACCCCGTCGCTGGCGGCATAGGGAGCCAGCGCGCCGAGCAGGAAGATGATCGGGACGAGGGCGATGTCCTCGAACAGCAGCATGGCCAGCGCGGCCTTGCCGACCGGCGTCTTGGTGTCGGCGATGCGCAGGACCAGCGCGGTCGAGGACATGGCGAGAGCGAGGCCGAGGCCGATCGCGCCGCTGATTCCTTCGCCCATCCAGGCCAGCGCCCCGGCGAGCAGGGCCCCGGCGATCAGCAGTTCCAGCGCGCCGAGCCCGAAGACCTGCCGCCGCATCGCCCAGAGGCGGTTGAACGACAGCTCCAGGCCGACCGAGAACAGCAGCAGGATGATGCCGAACTCGGCGAAGGGCTCCAGCCCGTGCGGATCGGTGATCGTGAAGTGGAAAAGCCATGGGTGGTCCGCGACCAGGCGGCCGAGGCCGTAGGGGCCGACCGCCAGCCCGACCAGGATGAAGCCGATGATCGGCGTGATCCGGAACCGGGCGAACAGCGGGATCACCAGGCCGGCGGCGCCGAGGATCACGAGAGCATCGGAAAGAACGGGGGAGTTGAGTTCAGCCGCCATGAGTTGCACCTAATGCAAGCAAGGCGCAGTTGTCACGGCGTCATGACAAGAAAATGACGCGTGGCGGCTATCGGCGCTGCTATTGGAAGATGGTCGCGCCGAACTTGGCCAGGAAATCGCGCCAGACGAACCAGTAATGCCCGCCCGCCGCCTCGTGGTAGGAGGTCTTGAGCCCGGCCTGCCTGGCCAGCTCCCAGATCCGCATCGAGGGCTGCCGCGCCAGGTCCACGGTCCCCGCGCCGACCCAGTAATAGCGGTTCCCGGCCGCCTTGATCCGGGCCAGGTCGGCGCTGAACGGGGCTTCCGCCTCGATACCGCCGCTGAAGATGCCGATATAGCCGAAGGTCCCGGGATTGTTGCCCGTCGCCTGCATGGTCTGGACCGAGCCCATCGACAGGCCGGCGATGGCGCGGTGGTCCCTGTCGGGGATCGCGCGGTAGGTCTTCTCGATGAAGGGGACGATCTCCTCGACCAGGCTCTGCGGATAGGAGCCGGCATAGGGGATCGAATGGAGGTAGTGGCCGTAGGCGGCGGCCTTTTCCGCCAGCGGGGCCCGGGCCGTGGCGGCGACCAGCGCGGGCGGGGCGATCACCGCCTCGTCCGGCGGCGTCGGGCCGTAGCCGTAGCCCTGCGAGACGACCTGGGTGGCGTTGCCGTTGGGCATGACCACGATCATCGGCCTGGCCTTGCCTTCCGCGATCAGGCTGTCGAGGATCACGTTCGCCCGGCCCATCGTGGTCCAGGCGTCCTCGTCCCCGCCGCCGCCGTGGAGCAGGTAGAGCACCGGATAGCGCGCCGTGCTCCGCTCGTAGCCGGGCGGGGTATAGACGTACATCCGGCGCTGCTTCTGGTGGAGCACGTCGGAGGAATACCAGACTGCCGAGACCGAGCCGTGCGGGATGTCGGGCTTGAAGGTCCAGGGATCGGCGTGGGCACCGCCGATCATCAGCAGGTTGTCATAGCGGTTGCCGTCGCGCTGGTACTCGCCGTTGCCGGGATCGAGGACCCGGACGCCGTCGACGTCGAAGGAATAGCCCCACAGCTCCGCGCCGAGCGGGCCGACCGTGGTCGACCAGACCCCTTGCGCGTCCCGGGTCATCGGCAGGTCGGAGCCGTTCTCCCAGGTGCCGTTGAGCCTGACGGCGCGGGCGGCGGGCGCGTGGAGGCGGAAGACGACGCGCTTGTCGGGCAGGATCTCGGGCGAGACGACATGGACCTGCGCGGCCTCGGCGATCGCTGCGCCCGATTCCGGGGGCGGCGCCGGTTGGGCCGTGGCGGACGCCGCCGACAGGGCCAGGGCCGCCAGCGGCAGGAATTTGCGCATCCCGTTCCCCCTCGTCGTTCTGTCTCGCGGCTCATGCGGCCGCTTTTGGTCCTTCTCCGCCGTGCGGACGAAGGGAGGGCGCGGGGCGACCGGAGCCGCCCCGCTGCCCGATCTTACTGCGCCATCGCGCTTTCGAGGTTCTCGACGATCGCCTCGAAGAACTTCTCGGTGGTCAGCCAGGGCTGGTCCGGACCGATCAGGATCGCGAGGTCCTTGGTCATCTTGCCGCTCTCGACGGTCTCGACGCAGACGCGCTCCAGCGTCTCGGCGAACTTCACCACCTCGGGCGTATTGTCGAACTTGCCGCGGTAGAGCAGGCCGCGGGTCCAGGCGAAGATCGAGGCGATCGGGTTGGTCGAGGTCGCCTTGCCCTGCTGG
>CALLNA010000190.1 GCA_938005655.1 uncultured Novosphingobium sp. | reverse complement strand
GGGGTGCCCTCGGCTTTGTGGGCCGGGGCCACGTCGTAGATCGCCATGCCCTCGCCGTTATAGACCGACATGCCGCCCTCGATGCCGGGCACCATCTCGTTCTTGATGCGGATATTGGCGAAGGTGCCGCGCATCATCCCCTCGTGGTGGCCGCGGCGCGAGCCGTAGGAGTTGAAGTCGGCCTTGGCGACCTGGTGCTCCATCAGCCACTTGCCGGCCGGGCTGTCGGCCTTGATCGAGCCGGCGGGCGAGATGTGGTCGGTGGTGATCGAATCGCCGAGGATCGCCAGCGGGCGGGCGCCGACGATGTCGGAGACCGGGGCCGGGGTCATCGTCATGCCCTCGAAATAGGGCGGGTTGGCGATGTAGGTCGAGCCGGCGCGCCACTGGTAGGTGTTGGAGCCGGTGACGTCGATCGCCTGCCAGTGCTTGTCGCCCTTGTAGACGTCGGCGTAGCGGGCCTGGAACATGCCGCGGTCCATGCAGCCGGCCATGGTCTCGGCGACCTCGGCGTTGGTCGGCCAGATGTCCTTGAGATAGACCGGCTGGCCGTCGCCGCCCAGGCCGATCGGCGTCGTGGTGAAGTCCTGCGTCACCGTGCCCTTGAGCGCATAGGCGACGACCAGCGGCGGGCTGGCGAGGAAGTTCGCGCGCACGTCCGGGCTGACGCGGCCCTCGAAGTTGCGGTTGCCCGAGATGACCGAGGCGGCGACGATGTTGTTCTCGTTCACCGCCTTGCTGATCGGCTCGGCCAGCGGGCCGGAGTTGCCGATGCAGGTGGTGCAGCCGTAGCCGACGAGGTTGAAGCCGATCGCGTCGAGGTGCGGCTGGAGGCCCGCCTTCTCGAGGTAGTCGGTGACGACCTGGCTGCCGGGGGCGAGGCTGGTCTTGACCCAGGGCATCGGCTTGAGGCCGCGCTCGTTGGCCTTCTTGGCGACGAGGCCGGCGGCGACCAGCACGCTGGGGTTCGAGGTGTTGGTGCAGGAGGTGATCGCCGCGATCACCACGTCGCCGTCGCCGATGTCATGGGCCATGCCCTCCACCGGCGCGCGCGACTGGGCCTTCTTGTAGACGCCGGCGAGGTCGGCGTTGAACACGTCGTCGACCTCGGTGAGGTTGACCTTGTCCTGCGGGCGCTTCGGCCCGGCGAGCGAGGGGACGACCGTGCCCATGTCGAGCTCCAGCGTGTCGGTGAACACCGGATCGGCGGCGGCCGGGTCGATCCAGAAGCCCTGCTCCCTGGCATAGGCCTCGACCACCTCGATCTGGTCCTCGTCGCGGCCGGTCAGGCGCATGTAGTCGAGCGTCTTGTCGTCGATCCCGAAGAAGCCGCAGGTCGCGCCGTATTCGGGGGCCATGTTGGCGAGCGTCGCGCGGTCGGCGAGGGAGAGCGAGGCGAGGCCCGGGCCGAAGTATTCGACGAAGCGGCCGACCACGCCCTTGGCGCGCAGCATCTGGGTGCAGGTCAGGACGAGGTCGGTGGCGGTGACGCCTTCCTTCAGCTCGCCGGTCAGCTTGAAGCCGACGACCTCGGGGATCAGCATGGAGACGGGCTGGCCGAGCATGGCCGCCTCGGCCTCGATCCCGCCGACACCCCAGCCCAGCACGCCCAGGCCGTTGATCATCGTGGTGTGGCTGTCGGTGCCGACGCAGGTGTCGGGATAGGCCACGGTCGCGCCGTTCTGGTCGGTGCTGGTCCAGACGGCCTGGGCGATGTGCTCCAGGTTCACCTGGTGGCAGATGCCGGTGCCGGGAGGCACGGCTTTGAAGCTGTCGAGCGACTTGGAGCCCCACTTGAGGAAGTCGTAGCGCTCGAGGTTGCGCTGGTACTCGATCTCCACGTTGTGCTCGAACGCCTTGGGGTGGCCGAACTCATCGACCATGACCGAGTGGTCGATGACGAGGTGGACGGGGACCAGCGGGTTGATCTTGGAGGTGTCGCCGCCGAGCTTGGCGATCGCGTCGCGCATGGCGGCGAGGTCGACCACGCAGGGCACGCCGGTGAAGTCCTGCATCAGCACGCGGGCTGGACGGTACTGGATCTCGCGGCTCGGCGCCTTGGGGTCCTTCTGCCAGTCGGCCAGAGCCTGGATGTCGCCGACCGAGACGGTGAAGCCGCCGTCCTCGAAGCGCAGCAGGTTCTCCAGCAGGACCTTCATCGAGAAGGGCAGGCGCGAAACGTCGCCGATCTTCTCGGCCGCCTTCTTCAGCGAGTAGTAGGCGATCTCGCGCCCCTTGACGGTCATCGTGCTGCGGGTGCCGAGCGAGTCCTGTCCGACCTGGGTCATGCCGTATATTTCCCCTGATTGTTCTGGCCCGCCGCAAAGCCGTCCGCGCTGGCGAATGTTGCATTGCGGCAAGCCGATGCGCGCTAAGGGGCCTGAGGTCAAGAGGCAGGGGCTTTGGAGTCCGTTAAACGGTTGCCGCACCGGCCCGCTCCCCCGCCCGGCCACCCAACGGCGGTATTCTATGGGTGGCCGGGTGGGGGAGCGGGCCGGTGCCGCTTCCACGGCAGTGGACTCCTAAAGCGCCGTCTGTTCGGTCGGAGCGCGGGCCGCGATCAGGCAGCCGATCACGATCAGCGCCGCGCCGGCCAGGGTCGCGGCGGTCACGACCTCGCCGAACCACAGCCGGCCGAACAGCGCGGCCCAGACGAAGGCGGTATATTCGAAGGGCACCAGCGCCTGGGTCTCGGCCCGGGCATAGGCCCACGAGAGCAGCATCAGCGAGACGGTGACGAGCCCGCCCGCCAGGGCGATCGCGCCGAGCGCGGCCGGGTCCGGCGTAACGAAGAGCCACGGCGCGCCGAGGGCCAGGGCCGCGCCGACCAGGGCGTTCTGGAAGAAGGCGATCTCGCGCGGGTCGGCGGCCTGGGCCTGCTGGCGCTGGAGGATCAGGTTCCAGGCGTAGAGCACCGCCGAGGCGAGGATCGCCGCGATCCCCGCCGGGCTGCGCGGCGGCCCCGCGGCATGGCCGGGCGCGAGGGCGATCACCGCCACGCCGACCAGGCCGAGCGCCGAGGCCGCGACCGCCCGCCGCCCGATGCGCTCGCCGAGCAGGGCCGAGGCGAGGTAGAGCGCGATCAGCGGGGCGATGAACGACAGGGCGATCGCCTCGGCCATCGGCGTGCGGACCAGGCCCCAGAAGAACAGCACGGCCATCGCCGCGGCGACCAGGCTGCGCGTCAGGTGGACACGGAAGACCGGCCCGGCGGGCCAGCGCCCGCCGCCGAGCCGCCAGACCGGCAGCATGATCGCCGCGCCGATCGCGCAGCGCAGCAGCATCGCCGTATAGACCCCGACCGCGAGCGAGGCGGCCTTCATCGCCGCGTCCATCGCGCTGAAGGTCGCGATGCCGAGGGCCGCGGCCGCGAAGGGGAGCAGGGAGGGGCGGTGCCGCATCCCTCGCGCCATAGGGCCGTCCGGCGCCCGGCGGAAGCGTTCCGGCCCGCTGGCCGCGCCGCTCCCGCATGGGGGGATTCAGCTTTCCGAAAGCACGCGTGCTGGAAGGCGCCCTTGAACGAGTTGGGTGAAACAGGCATCAAGGGGGAAGGACGGCCGGCGCGCGAGGTGTCGGCCGCGGCTTTCTCCCCAGCGCGAGCAGGAACGGACGGACAGTGTCGAGGGCAAACGGAATCATGGGCAAGTGGCGGACAGCGGGCATTTCGGCGGCGGCGATCGTCGCCCTGGCTGCTCCGGCCTTCGCGGCCGCGCCGGGGCAGGCGGCGTCCCCGACTCCGGCCCCCGCCCCCGCTCCTGTTCCGACTCCGCGGGCTCCTGCCAGCCCGGCGGCCACCGCCACCGCGCCCGCCCCGGCCGCCACGCCGCAGGTGCCCGTCGTCGCCGCGCCCGCGCCGATCACCGAGACGGTCATGGCCTGGGACCAGGCCGACGCCCAGGCGCTGCTCCAGGTGATCGAGGGCATCGACGCCGAGGGCCTGTTCCCGGCCGACTATCGCCCGGACGACCTGCGCGCGGCGATCGCCGCGGGCGAGGGCTCGGCGCTGGACGAGGCGGCGAGTAAGTCCTTCGCCTGGCTCGCCGAGGACCTGCGCGACGGCCGCACCCCGATGACGGCGCGGGTCCAGTGGTTCGCGGTCGATCCCGACCAGGACGTCAACCCGACCCCGGCGCTGATGGCCAAGGCGCTGTCGACCCACGACGTGCCCGGCGTCCTCGCCAGCCTCGACCCGACGCACCCCGACTATGCCGCGCTCAGGCAGGCCCTGGCCGACACCCCGCCCGCGCAGAAGGCGCGCCGCGCCGCGATCCGCGTCAACATGGACCGCTGGCGCTGGCTCCAGCACGATCTCGGCAACCTCTATCTCTTGACCAACGTGCCCGAGTTCCAGCTCCGGCTGACCAAGAACAACGAGATCATCAAGACCTACAAGACCGTGGTCGGCAAGCCGGGCCGCACCGCGACCCCGCAGCTCGCCGAGACGGTCGAGGCCGTGGTGTTCAACCCGACCTGGACCGTGCCGCAGTCGATCGTCCAGGGCGAAGGGCTCGGCGCGCGGCTGATCGGCAATCCGGCCAGCGCGGCGCGCCAGGGCTACAAGGTCAGCCGCGCGGCGAACGGCACGATCACCGTGGTCCAGCAGCCGGGGCCGAACAACGCGCTCGGCGTGATGAAGATCGACATGCCCAACCCGCACGCGATCTATCTGCACGACACGCCGTCCAAGCAGTATTTCAACACCCCGGTCCGCGCCTACAGCCACGGCTGCGTCCGCACCGAGCGCGCGCTGGAGCTGGGCATGACCCTGGCGATCTTCGGGGCCGGGCTCGACACCAACCAGGTCGTCGCCAACGCCACCTCGGGCAAGTATACCCGCGTGGTGATGAACCGGACCCTGCCGATCTACATCACCTATTTCACGATGGGCACGGACATCTCCGGCCAGTTGAGCACCTTCAACGACATCTACGGCCGCGATGCGCCGGTCCTCGCCAGCTTCAACCAGCCGCGCCAGCTCAAGACGACCCAGCGCAAGTCGAACGAGGCGATCATCAAGCTGGATAATCCGTTGTGATGCGTTGACCGGATCAGGCTGCGCCTGATCCTCGCGCCGCCCACCGCCCCGCACCCCCGGCCCAACCACCCGGTCAGTGTACCTTATGGGCGGTTGGGCCGGGGGTGCGGGGTGGCGCAAGCCGCGACGTCAGTCGCGGCGATCCATGCACCGGACCTAAACTACCCCGATGCGATCGGCGTAGAGCAGCCGGCCGCCCGAGAGGTGCCACAGCGCCTCGTTGAACTGCTCGGGCGCCATGGCGAAGCAGCCCTCGCTGCGGCCGAGCTTGCCGTAGGTCGCGATCATCGAGGGTGCGGCATAGGCGGCGGGGTGCATCACGATCGCGCGGGAAAGCGCCTGGGAATTGTCGCGGTCCAGCCCTTCGAGGCGGATCGAGGTGCCGTACTTGCCGTTGTACCACTCGCAGGTCAGATAGGCCCCGCGCGAGGTGGCGTTGGAGCCCATCTCGTTGGAGAAGCTCTGGAGCCAGCCCGAGTGCTCGGGATCGGAGCCGCGGCCGTGGGCGACCAGGAACGAGCGGACCGTGCCGTTCTCCAGATTGGCGAAATGGAACCGCGGCTGGGACGATGCTTGCGCGAAGTCGGCGATGCCGGCGATGTCCCGCCGCCAGACCTTGCCGCCCGCCCGCTCGACCTCGCGCTTGGCGATGGCCAGCACCTTGCGCTGGTATTCCGTCGAGGTGAAAGGCTGGGCCGGAACCGCGGCCGACAGCGGCGCCGGAGCGGCGGCCGGCTTGGGAAAGAGGCGGTCGAAGCTCTCGGTCAGATCGTCCGCCAGCGCGCGCGCCGGCAGGGCGAGCACCGCGCCCGCCGCCAGACCGCCCGTGATGAGGTCACGCCGTTTCATGCCTCCTCCCATATCATGGCGAACCTATCCCGTCACTTAACAACTAGGCAATGTGGGAATCGGCAGTCCCGCAGCCCGCTGCGACGAGGCGCTCAGCGGATCAAGCGGATGTCGATCCCGAGGTCGAGCCTGGCCCAATCGCGGTCGGCGGTGAACACCGGCACGCGGCGGGAAGTGGCCAAGGCCAGGCACGCGCGGTCCCCCAGGGAGGCACCGATGGACTTCGTCGCCGTGCGCAGCTTCGCGGCCAGCACGGCAAGGTCTTCGTCGAAGGGGACGATCGTCAGTTCCAGGCGCTGGAGCAGCTTCCGGACCCGCTCGGCGTCGCCGCCCTTGTCGATCACTCGCGTCAGCACTTCGCTCAGGTTGACCGACAGCACGAGCGCGCCCTGGGCATGGGCGATGACCAGATCCTTGCCGGACTCGTCATAGAGGAGAGCGAGGACCGCCGAAGCGTCCAGGACGACCGTCATTCCCCACCCCAGAGCCCCCGGCGGTCGGCCAGGAATTCCTCGACCGTATCGCCGCCGGGGACGAGGCTCTTGAACTCGGCCTGCACCTCGCGAACGGTCTGCTGGTAGGTGGTGATCCGGATCGATTCGCCGTCCCGCTCGAACACCAGCGTATCGCCTTCGTGGAAACCCAGCTCGCGGCGCAGGTCCGCGGGGATGACGATCTTGCCGCCCTTGATGAGTTTCGCGTGGTAGGTCATGCCCGGCTCCTTGGGTCCCAACATATCGCTTGGGACCTAATGCCGCAACAGCCTAACCTACTCCGCGGCCTCCGCCATCCCGGCCGCCTCGATCTCCGCCGCCTTCTTCTCGACCAGGGCGACGATGTGGTCGAGCATGTCCTCGCTCTGGACGTGGTGGTCGGTCACGCCCGAGAGATAGACCATGTGCTTGCCGTTGCCGCCGCCGGTGATGCCGATGTCGGTCTCGCGCGCCTCGCCGGGGCCGTTGACGACGCAGCCGAGGACCGAGAGCGACATCGGGGTCTTGATGTGGCTCAGGCGGTTCTCCAGCGCCTCGACCGTGCGGATCACGTCGAAGCCCTGGCGCGCGCAGCTCGGGCAGGAGACGACGCGCACCCCGCGGGTGCGCAGGCCCAGCGCCTTCAGCATCTCGAAGCCGACGCGGACCTCCTCCTCCGGCTCGGCCGAGAGCGAGACGCGGATCGTGTCGCCGATCCCGGCCCAGAGCAGGTTGCCCATGCCGATCGAGCTTTTCACCGTGCCGCCGATCAGGCCGCCGGCCTCGGTGATGCCGAGGTGCAGCGGGCAGTCGACCGCCTCGGCCAGGCCCATGTAGGCCGAGACCGCAAGGAACACGTCGCTGGCCTTCACCGCCACCTTGTATTCGTGGAAGTCGTGGTCCTGGAGCAGCTTGATATGGTCGAGCGCGCTCTCGACCAGCGCCTCGGGGCAGGGCTCGCCGTATTTCTCCAGCAGGTCCTTTTCCAGGCTGCCGGCGTTGACGCCGATGCGGATCGCGCAGCCATTGGCCTTGGCGGCGCGGACCACCTCGGCCACGCGGTCCGAAGAGCCGATGTTGCCGGGATTGATCCGCAGGCAGGCCGCGCCGGCGTCGGCGGCTTCGAGCGCGCGCTTGTAGTGGAAATGGATGTCGGCGACGATCGGCACCTGCGCCGCGCGGACGATCTCCTTGAGCGCGACGGTGCTTTCCACGTCGGGGCAGGAGACGCGGACGATGTCGGCCCCGGCGTCCTCGCAGCGGCGGATCTGGGCGATCGTCGCATCGGCGTCGGAGGTCAGGGTGTTGGTCATGGTCTGGACCGCGATCGGGGCGTCGCCGCCGATCGGGACCGAGCCGACCATGATCTGCCGGCATTGACGGCGCGCGATGTCGCGCCAGGGACGTACTGAGGACATGGCCGCCCCTATAGTCCGCCCGCGTTACCGGCGAAAGTCTAGATCATCAGGGCGAACAGAAACTCGTCGTCGAGCTGCTCGCCGACGCGGAACTGGATGTCGGCCACCTTCGCGAAGCCGTAGCGGGCATAGAAGCGCTGGGCGCCGAGGTTCTGGCTCCAGACCGAAAGCTGGACCTCGTCGGCGCCGCGCGCCCGGGCCTCGGCCAGCGCCCAGTCCATCAGCGCTGCGCCCAGGCCCCGGCCGGAGAGGCCGGGGGCGGTGTAGAGCTGCTTGATCTCGATCGCATGGCGTCCGCGCGCATATCGGGGCCAGGGACAGGCAAGGCCGAGCTTGCAATAGCCGACGAGCGCCCCGTCCTGCTCGGCCAGCCGATAGAGCCGCTCCGGATTCGCCAGCTCCGCCGCGACGGCGCGTTCCGAATGGGTGGCTTCGAGGAAGGCGGCCAGGTCCTCGGGCCGGTAGAGCCTCCCGAACTTGGCGACGAAGCTCTCGCGCCCGAGTCGCGCCAGGGCCGGAATGTCGGCGGGCGTGGCCGGGCGGAGGACCGGGCCGCTCACCGCAGCCTTGCGCGGAGTTGGGTGTAGTAGGCTTCGAGGAAGGCGCGCTGGCCCGCCGGGTCGGGGGGTGTCCGCCCGATCTTGCGGGCGATCGCCTCGACCACGGTGCGGATCGTCTCGGGCTCGCCCTCGCGCAGGACGCGTTCGAGCGAGTGGAGCTGCGGCTCGCCATAGACCGCGAGCTCGGCGCTGGTGAAGCGGATGCTCGGGGGCTGCTGGGCGAGGCCGGCCTCGAACTTGTCGGCCTTGCGCGTGCCGAAGCGCATCCCCGTTTCCAGATGGGCGCGGAGCTGGGTGTAGTAGGCCTCCAGGAAGGCGCGCTCGTGGCCACCGGTGGGCGGGGACCAGCCGATCTTGCCGCAGATCGCCTCGGCCACCGAGGTCAGCGCCTCGCCCCGGCCCTCGCGCAGGACGCGCTCCAGCGTTTGCAGCTCGTACTCGCCGTAGGGCGCCAGCTCGGCCTCGCCGAATTTATAGGCGTGGTCGCTGGGCGAGGGCGCGGCGACGACCGACATCGTCGCCTCCAGCTTCTGCTTCGGTGCCTCGACCACCCAGGTCCCGGCGATCAGGTCCCCGGCGCGCAGGCGGTCCCGGTTGAAGCAGGGGAACAGGGCGAAGATCAGGAACCAGGCGACGGCGGCCAGGCTCGCCGCGCCCATGTCGCCGCCTTCGCCGCTGGCGCCGGCGATGAAGACCAGCGGCAGGAACAGCTCGATGTCGCGCAGCAGGTTGCGGGCGATCACCATTTCGGCGGAGAGCCGGCCGCCGTCGCGCGCGGCGATGCGGATGCCGGTCATCCGCTTGCCCAGGGTCGCGCCGCGCGGGCCGAGCTCGAAGAACAGGAAATAGGCGTTGCGGAACAGGAACATCGCCGCGATCCACAGCACGGCGAAGAATTGCAACGCGCGGCCCACGGCGCTCGAATCGTTCTCGATCCCGCTCAGCGTCCCGCCAGCGAGGTAGATCAGGAACAGCGTGGTCGCGACGATCAGGAAGCCGATGATGGTGAGGTCGAGCGCCAGGGCGCCGAAGCGGGTGCCGCGGCTCGCCAGGGTCAGCGGCAGGGCGATGCCCTCGGGCGTGACCAGCACCCGCTCGCGGTCGCCGGCCGCCCGTCCGGGCCGAAGGGGCAGGCTGCTCATGCGCCGGCGGCTCCTTGCGGCCGGCGGCGGAAGGCGAAGAAATAGACCAGCCAGAAGACCAGCATGAAGCCGCCCACGGCGAAGCGCCCCGGCGTGTTGTCGACGAGCTGGCGGCCGAAGCCCTCGAGCACGGCGGCCGCGACCAGCATCAGCACCACGCCGGCCATCACGGTCGAGGCGCGGCGGCCCGCCTCGGCGGTGGCCTCCATGATTGAGCGCGCGCCGGGAAAGGCCATCGCCCGCCCGATGTGGAGCCCGGCCGCGCCCGCCAGCAGGATCGCGAACAGCTCGGTCGTGCCGTGGATCGAGAGCCAGCCGGCGAAATCGACCAGCAGGCCCTGCCCGGCGAACAGCCAGAGCATCGCCCCCAGCGTCCCCATGTTCTGGATCAGCAGCAGCATCGAGGGGATGCCAAAGGCGAAGCCCAAGGCGAAGGCCAGGATCGAGACCTGGGCGTTGTTGCTGAACAGGTAGGCGGCGAAGATCGACATGCCGTTCCGCTCGGAATTGCCGAACAGGGTGGCGCGCAGCACCTCGCGGCTAGCGCCGGGGACGCGGTGATCGGCGCACTGGCCCGGCACC
>CALLNA010000189.1 GCA_938005655.1 uncultured Novosphingobium sp. | reverse complement strand
CACCCAGCATCGCAGGACCACGGGCCGCCCCGCCATAAGGAGTGTTCCGGATAGGGCCTCGCTCAAGCCTGGTCCTTGGCTCCGCCCTGCTCCCCGTCCTGTGCCTGGCCGTCCTTCACCCAGGCCAGGGCCTCGGCGCGCTGCTCGGGCTCGAAGACGCGGTAGCTGATGAAGGGCAGGACCGCGCTCTCGATCCGGGTGGCGAGGCGGATCCACGCCTGGTCGGCGACGACCGCGACGCGGCCGAAGCGGGAGAGCTTGCCGAACAGCGGCACGGCGCGGGCCATGTAGCCCGGCAGGGCGGCGATCTCCAGCGCGTCGATGCCGCTGGTCTCGACGAAGACGTGGACCTTGTCGTGGCGGGCCATGGCGCCGTCGAGCCGGTTCATCACCGCGTCGAGGTCGCCCCCGGTGATCTTGCCCGACATCTTCAGGGCGAGGACGTCGTCCGCCGTTTCGAACATTTCCAACATGGGAATTCTCCTTGTCCGGAAAGAAGCCGCCGGACGGGGCCGGGTTCCCGCATCGCGCCGCGGCGGCGGGGTTTCCATCCGGAATGTTCCTGAGGGAGGTGCGACCGCCGGGAGGGCGTTGCCCCGCGCCCTTGCCTCGCGACAATCCCTCATCAGGAACATTCCTGATTCTGCGCCACCGCCGCGAGGTGTTCATTCCCCGCACAATCAGGAGGCAAGGCGATGAAGAACGTTCTGTTGCTCGTCCACGACGATGCGGGCCAGGAAGCGCGGCTGCAAGGCGCGCTCGACCTCACCCGGGCGCTGTCCGGCCATCTCCACTGCGTCGACGTCACCCCGCTGCCGCTGGTGGCGGACACGATCTGGGGCGCCGCGGCGGGGACCGTGCTCTACGACGAGAGCGAGCGCGAGGAGCGCAACCTCGCCCGCCTGCGCGAGCGCCTGGCCGGCGAGGACGTGCCCTGGACCTGCGAGGCGCTGCGCGGCGACTTCACGAGCTGCCTGATGGGGGCGGTCCGCACGGCCGACCTGGTGGTGCTCAACCGCGCCCTGGCCGGGATGCCCAATCCCGACATGCGGACGGTCGCCGGCAACCTCCTGGCCCAGGGCGACATGCTGGTCCTGGCCGTGCCCGAGGACTGCCGCGGGCTCGATGCCGCCGGGCCGGCGCTCGTCGCCTGGGACGGATCGAGGGCCGCGATGGACACGGTCCGCCGCGCCGTGCCGCTGCTGGCCCTGGCCCGCTCGGTCACGCTGTTCCAGGCCGGCGACCTGCCGGACGACGCCGTCACCGCCGCCGAGGCCGCGACCTATCTCGCCCGGCACGGGATCAAGCCCGAGGTGGAGATCGCCAAGGCCGCCGGCACGCCGGCGGACCAGATCGCCGCCGCCGCCGAGCGGATCGGCGCGCGCTACTGCGTGATGGGCGCCTATGGCCACAGCCGCCTGCGCGAGGCGGTGTTCGGCGGGGTGACGCAGAAGATGCTCGGCACGGCCGGATTGCCGCTGCTGCTGGGGCATTGAGACCGGGCGCGATTGCGGGACGGGACAGGCCGGGTGCCCTAGTTCGAATTTCGGCCTACCCGCCCTCGTCCGTCACCCCGGACTCGATCCGGGGTCGCGCTTTCCTTGTCCGGCGTCGCACATGAAGAAGCGGGACCCCGGATCAAGTCCGGGGCGACGAGGTGTGATGACGTCCGCTTCCTGCCAGCCGCCGAAATTCGGGCCGCCGGCTTACTCCCCGGCGCAGTCGAACAGCCGGTCGCGGTCGAGCACGATCACGCCGCGGCGGTCGGGGGTGGCGATCACGCCGTCCTCGCGCAGGCGGGTGATCTGCCGGCTGACCGTCTCGATCGTCAGGCCGAGCAGGTCGGCGATGTCCTGGCGGCCGAAGGGCAGCTCGAAGCGGGCATGGCCCTGGGCATCCTCCGCGCCGAGGCGGTCGGCCATGTCGAGCAGGAAGGCGGCCAGGCGCTCGCCCGCGCTCTTGCGGCCGAGCAGGACCATCCATTGCCGGCTGCGGTCGAGCTCGGTCAGGGTGCGCTGGAGCAGCTTGTGCTCCAGGTCGGGATGGCCCTGGGCGAAGCGGTCGAAGGCCGAGCGCGGGAAGGTGCAGACCTTGGCCTCCGACACGGCGACCACCGAATGGCTGCTGGTGCGGCCGAAGGGCCGGCCGATGAAGTCGCTGGGATAGCAGATGCCGAGCGTCTGCTCGCGCCCGTCGGAGGTCGAGGCGGTCAGCTTGAGCACGCCCTCGATCACGTTGCCGACGCACATCTCCTCGTCGCCCTGCCACATCAGCGTCTCGCCCGAGGCGATGGTATGGCGGCGGCCCATCTGGCTCATCGCCTCCAGATCCGCCTCGCACAGCGACTGGCAGATCGCCTTCTCGCGCACAGAGCAATTGGAGCAAGCGCTCATGACCGGCACTCCCGACTATCCATTCGATGGATCATCGTATCCGGCTCGGGCGCGCCGCCCGGTATCCGTAATGTACCTAGGGTCGGTCAGACCGCCGAACTGAACCTCCGCGCCGATTGCTGCCGATAGGGATCGAACGCCGCGGCGATGACCCGCGAATAGGGCAGGCCCAGCTCGGTGACGACGAGCCGGGTGCCCGCGATCCGGGCGAGGCCGCGTTCCAGCAGCGGCTCCAGCCGCGCCGCCGTCTCCGCGTCGGGCGCGCCGCCGAGGTCGGCGGCTCCGTGGCAGAGCAGGCTCTCGACGATCGCGCCGCGCCGCCGATCCTCCGCGCCGCGCCGCACGCCGAGCATGGCCGGCAGGCGGTCCTGCGAGAGCATCATGCGATAGCGGCCGCCGTTCTTCTCGTTCTGGACCAGCAGCTCGGGAAAGCTGCTGATCGCCGAGGCGCCGAAGCCGATCAGGACCGGCGCGGCGTCGTCGGTAAAGCCCTGGAAGTTGCGGTGCAGCCGCCCCTCGCGCGCGGCGAGCGCCAGGGGATCGTCCGGCCGGGCGAAATGGTCGAAGCCGATGCCGGCATAGCCGGCCCGGACCAGCTCGGCCTGCCCCAGCGCCGCCATGCGGAACCGCGCGAAGGTGCCGGGCAGCCCCGTGGCGTCGATCCGCCGCTGGCGCGGGATCAGGTGGGGGACGTGGGCATAGCCGAACAGGGCCACCCGCTCGGGCGCGAGCGCGACGGTCCGGGCGAGGGTGTCGAGCAGGGCCGGCTCGTCCTGCCCGGGCAGGCCGTACATCAGGTCGAAGTTGAGCGAGGCGATCCCCGCGCCGCGCAGCCAGTCGGTGCAGCGCTCGATCAGCGCGGCCGGCTGCTCGCGCCCGATCGCGGCCTGGAGCGCGGGATCGAAGGTCTGGACGCCCAGGCTCGCCCGGCTGACCCCGACCCCGGCGAGGGCGTCGACCCAGGGCTTGTCCAGCGTGCGCGGATCGAGCTCGACCGAGATCACCGGATCGGCCAGCGGCAGGGACTGCGTCAGGCCGAGCAGCAGGCGGACGAAGTCGGTCGGGCGGATCGCGTTGGGGCTGCCCCCGCCGAAGGCCACGCGGCGGACCCGCGCGGTCGCCGGCAGGCGCTCGCCGACCAGCGCGATCTCGCGGTGCAGGGCCTCCAGATAGCTCGCCAGCCGCTCGCCGCGGTTGGCCTTGCCGGTGTTGCAGCCGCAGTACCAGCAGATCGCCTCGCAGAACGGGATGTGGACATAGACCGAGATGTCGCCGTCGGCGCCTTCCAGCGCGCGGGCGAAGTCGTCGGCGCCCACGCCGGGGCCGAACTCGGCGGCGGTCGGGAAGCTCGTGTAGCGCGGCACGGGCGTCGCGAGCAGGTCAGGATAATAGGGCCACATGAGGGGCCTTATGACCCGCCGCCGTCCCCGCCACATTGCGGCAGGTCAAACTCCCGCGTCCGGACAAAAAGAAGGGCGGCGGGTCCGTGGACCGCCGCCCGAGTCGGGAGATGCTGAAGGCGCTTCCGAGGGAAAAGAGAGACGAAGCGGCTTCGAGGAGGACAATGGCGGGATTCGCCGGCGCGGACATTGACCCCGATCAACGCGCCGCGCGCCGTCGCGGCCGATGATCGCGGCTTCCCGTCCCCTTCACGCAGGATCGCCATGACCTCGACCGCCGCCCAGCTCGCCCGGACGCCCTACGACATGATCGGCGGCGCCGGCCCGATCCGCGAGATCGTCGACCGCTTCTACGACCTGATGGACGCGGACCCCGCCTATGCCGAGTTGCGCGCGCTCCACGCGCCCGACCTCTCCCCGATGCGCGCCTCGCTGAGCGATTTCCTCGCCGCCTGGATGGGCGGCCCGCGCGACTGGTTCGAGGAGCGACCCGGCAAGTGCCTGATGTCGGTCCACAAGGGCGTGACCATCACCCCCGAGACCGCGCGCCAATGGGCCGAGGCCATGCGCCGGGCGATCGAGGGTTCGAGCGTCGATCCCGGATTCGGCGCGAAGTTCGCCGGCGCGCTCGGCGACCTGGCGCTCAGGATGGGGTGAGCAGCGCCGACATTCCCCTTCCCACTTCCACCCCGTTCGTCATCCCGGACTTAATCCGGGGTCCCGCTTCTTCGCGCACGATGTCAAAAAGAAGAAAGCGGGGCCCCGGATCAAGTCCGGGGCGACGAGGTTCGGGAAGGAGGGAGAGGCGGGCGCACCAGACCCGCCTCATCGCCCGCCGGCGAATGCGGGATGACGCCAGCGCCGCTCAGAGCCCCAGGTCCAGGATCGGCCCGTCGAAATTCTTGCCGAGCTGGGCGCTCGCCTTGGCGAGCTTGTCCTGCGGGACGCCGGTCAGATAGCCGTCGATCACCCGCTGGTAGTTGCTGATCAGCCCTTCGACGTCCTTCGCCAGGCGCATGAAGTCGAAGCCTTCCGAATGCATCCCCTTCTGCTGGATCGGGATGTTCGAATAGTCCTGCCGCGGAATCTGCGGGAAGTCCTGGCTGTCGTAGGGCAGGACGACCGGGTCCATCGGCGGCGCCGGCTCCTCCCCCTCGGGGAACTGGGTCAGCGACCAGATCTCGAACAGGCAGGATTCCGGCCCCAGCGGCCGGATGCGGTAGGACGACATCGAGGTGAAGTAGGTCAGCAGGAAATAGTGCGGAAAGAGATAGCTGACCGCCTCGACCGGATGCTCGACCGCGACCTGGTTGAGGTCCGGCACCTGCTCGCCCCGGGCGCGGAGCTGCTCGGTGATCGCGGCGTTGACCATGCCGTACCAGGCCATGACGCCCTGCATCGGATCGGCCGGCAGCTCGACGTCGTCGAACTGGCGGGCGATCTCCAGCTCCTTGTCGTGGACCAGGCCCGACATGCCCGCGCTCAGCAGCTCCAGCGTCTTGATGAGCTCGGCGATGTTCTCCCTGGTGGAAAGGCTGGGGTTGATCTGCGGCCCCAGCCCGCCGGTCTCGTTGCCGTAGCGGTTGTTGTAGAGCCCCGGCTGCGCATGCTGGAGCTGCGGATGGGTCTTCATCACGTGGTAGCCTTCCATGAAGGCCTCCATCGCGACCTTCCAGT
>CALLNA010000188.1 GCA_938005655.1 uncultured Novosphingobium sp. | reverse complement strand
CTTCCTCGACGAGATCGACAAGATCGCGGTCAGCGACGGGCGCGGCGGATCGGTGAGCCGCGAGGGCGTGCAGCGCGACCTGCTGCCGCTGATCGAGGGCACGACGGTCGCCACCAAGTACGGGCCGATGAAGACCGACCACGTCCTGTTCATCGCCAGCGGCGCGTTCCACGTCGCCAAGCCGAGCGACATGTTGCCCGAGCTGCAAGGCCGCCTGCCGATCCGCGTCGAGCTGAAGGCCCTGAGCGAGGAGGATTTCGTGCGGATTCTTTCCGAGACCCGCGCCAACCTCGTCGCCCAGTACCGTGCCCTGATCGCGACCGAGGAGGTCACGCTCGACTTCACCGACGAGGCGGTGCGCGAGGTCGCCAGGATCGCCGCCCAGGTCAACGAGAGCGTCGAGAACATCGGCGCGCGGCGCTTGCAGACGGTGATGGAAAAGCTGCTCGAGGAGCTGAGCTTCGAGGCCGAGGACCGCAAGGGCGAGACCGTGACGGTCGACGCCGCCTATGTGCGGGACAAGCTGGCCGGGCTGGCGAGCGACAGCGACCTCAGCAAGTATATCCTCTAGCCCAACCCTCCCCTGGTGGGGAGGTCTGACAGGATGGACCGATGCAGACCCCCGAAGACCGCCCGATCTATCGTCTCCTCACCGGCAAGGACGACCGCGCCTTCTGCGAGCGGGTGTCCGAGGCGCTGGCGCAGGGCTGGCGGCTCTATGGCTCGCCGACGATCTGTTACGATCCGCAGTCGCACTGCATGAAGGCGGCGCAGGCGGTGGTCTGGCACGAGGCCGAGGCGATCAAGGCCTAGCGGAAGCGCACCGCGTCGCCGCTCATCGCGATGCGGGCGGGCAGGGCGCCGAGCGGGTCGCCGTCGGCCTGGATCGGGACCGGCTGGTCGCTCGACACCTCGACCCAGTCGGCGCGGAGGTAGCGCCAGCCGGGATGCGGGGCGCGCATTCCGCCCAGCGCTCGCCCGGCGAGCGAGAGCACGTCGACCCGCCGGGCGCGGGGCAGGGCGAGCAGGCGCAGGTGGCTGCGGCCGAGGTGCGCCTCGGGATGAAGCGTCCACGGGCCAGCGTAGAACCGGCCGCGCAGCACGAACAGCGCCTCGGCCTCGAACTCCTCGGCCTCGGTCCGCACGGTCAGGCGGTGGCGCGGCCACTTGACCAGCAGGCGGCTCATCGCCTCGACATAGGCGAGGCGGCCGATCCGGGCCTTGAGCCCTTCCGACAGCGAGGCGACCGCCAGGGCGTCCACCCCGACCGAGAGGCAGGCGACGAAGGGCGCGTCGTTGAGCCGGGCGAGCGGCGAGCGCACCGCGCGGTCCTGCTCGATCCGGCGGATGAAGGCGTCGGGCGAGCGCGGATAGCCCAGCTCGCGCGCGACGAGGTTGATCGTGCCGACCGGGAAGACCGCGATCGGCGGCAGGGCGGCGAGGTCGCTCTGGCGGGAAACGACCATCCGCACCGTTCCGTCGCCGCCGCCGACGCAGAGCAGCTCGGCCCCCGGCGCGTCGCGGCGGCAGTCGAAGTCCAGGCTGTCGTGATGGCTGACCTTGTGGCTCCGCGCCTCCAGCGCGCGGGCCAGCGCGGCGACCCGGCCGAGGCGGTGGCCCGCCATGCGCGGGTTGTAGGCCAGCGCGATGCGCAAGCCTATTCCGCCGCCTCGGCGGTCTCCTCGACCTCGGCGGCCTGGCGCGCCCACATCTCGGCATAGAGCCCGTCGCGCTTGAGCAGGTCGAGGTGGTTGCCGCTTTCGGCCAGCCGTCCCTCGTTCAGCACCAGGATCGTGTCGGCCTCGGCGATGGTCGAGAGGCGGTGGGCGATCGACAGGCTGGTGCGCCCGGTCGAGATCCGGTCCAGCGTGGCGAGGATGTCCTGCTCGGTCCGCGTGTCGAGCGCGCTGGTCGCCTCGTCGAGCAGCAGGATCGGCGGGTTCTTGACCAGGGTGCGGGCGATGGCGACGCGCTGCTTCTCCCCGCCTGAGAGCTTGAGGCCGCGCTCGCCGACCTCGGTGGCGAAGCCCTTGGGCAGGCGCTCGATCAGCGGCATCAGTGCCGCGCCTTGCGCCGCCGCCTCGATCTCCGCCTGGCTCGCGCCGTCGCGGCCGTAGCCGATGTTGTAGCCGATGGTGTCGTTGAACAGCACCGAATCCTGCGGTACGATCCCGACGACGCTGCGCAGGCTCGCCTGGGTCACGGCGCGGATGTCCTGCCCGTCGATCAGGATGCGCCCGAACCACGGATCGTAGAAGCGGAAGATCAGCCGGGCGATGGTGGACTTGCCCGCGCCCGAGGGGCCGACGATCGCGACCTGGTGGCCGGCCGGGACCTCGAACGACAGCCCTTGCAGGATCGTCCGCTCTTTCTCGTAGCCGAACACCACCTCGTCGAAGACCAGGGTCGGGCGCCGGACGATCAGGGCGGGGGCGCCGGGCGCGTCCTGCACCTCGACCGCGGTGTCCATCAGGCGGAACATCTCGGCCATGTCGATCAGCCCCTGGCGGATCGTGCGATAGACCATGCCGAGCATGTCGAGCGGCCGGAAAAGCTGGGTCAGGTAGGTGTTGACGAAGACCAGGTCGCCCACGGTCATCCGCCCGCGCGACCATTCCCAGACCGTATAGCCCATCGCGCCCGCCATCAGCAGGTTGACGATCAGGGCCTGGGCGATGTTGAGCCCGCCCAGGCTGTTCTCGCTCTTCACCGCCGCGTCGGCATAGGCGCGCGTCGCCTGGGCATAGCGCGCTTGCTCGCGCCCCTCTGCGTTGAAGTATTTGACCGTTTCGTAGTTCAGCAGCGAATCGACCGCGCGGGCCATCGCCTGCGTATCCAGCCGGTTCATCTTCTCGCGCAGGGCGTTGCGCCATTCGGTGATCCAGCGGGTGATGCCGACATAGGCGGCGACCGCCAGGGCTGTGGCGACGACCAGGCCCCAGCCGAAGTTCAGGTAGAAGATCACCGCGACCGCGATCAGCTCGATCACGGTCGGGGCGATGTTGAACAGCATGAAATAGAGCATCGTATCGATGCTCTTGGTTCCGCGCTCGACCACCTTGGTCACTTCGCCGGTGCGGCGGGCGAGATGGAAGCGCAGGGAGAGGCTGTGCAGCCGGGCGAAGACGTCCTCGGTTAGCGCCCGCGCCGCCTCCTGGCCGACCCGCTCGAACACGATGTTGCGCAGGTTGTCGAACAGGACGCCGGCGAAGCGGCCCAGCGCATAGGCGAGGACGAAGGCCAGGGCGAGCCTGGCCGCCGGACTGCCCTGCAAGGTCATCAGGTCGACCGCGCGCTTGTAGACGTAGGGCAGGGTGAGCGTGGTCGCCTTCGCCGCCAGGATCAGCAGCACCGCGGCGACGATCCGCCAGCGCAGCGCGGCGTTATCATGGGGCCAGAGATAGGGAAGGAAACGCCGCAGCGTGTGCCAGCCGTCGTGGCGGGCGTCGGGATCGTTGGTGGCGGTATCGGGCGGCATTGCTGCGCTATGTAGGCTGCGGGGGCGAAAACGGAAGGGCTGCGGCCGCCTAGCGCCGCCGGGCCGCCCAGCGTTCCGAGCCCCAGCGCGCGACGAGCGCGTCGGCGGCCTGCTTCTCGGCCCCGGTCAGGCTGGCGTAGCGGCGGCAATGCGCCGGCTGTGCGAAGCAGGTCTCGCCGCGGTCGAGGCGGAGCGAGACGATCCCGAACGGGGTGCCGGCCATGCCGATGATCGCGGGCTCGTCCAGCTCGCCGATGTGCATGAACGGCTGGAACGGATCGCGCTGCGGGGCGCGGTGGGTCAGCAGGTCGAGGACAATGCCGCGATAGTCGCTGATGACGAGCGGCGGGGTCACGCCGGGCAGCGGCCGGTTGATCGCGAGGAAGGTCGCGAACTGGCGGTGGTTGATGATGTGGCCGTGGCCGAGGAAGCCGTCCTCGAACAGCGATTCGCCGTGGTCGCCGGAGACCAGCAGGATCGTGTTGTCCCATTGCCCGAGCGCCTTGAGCCGCGCGACCAGCGCGCCGAGCGCCGCGTCCGAATGGGCGACCGCGTTCCAGTAGGTCCGCTCGACCTCGCCGCGCCGCTCCGCCGAGATCGCCGCGCGCGCGAGCGGCGGGTGGGCGAAGCGGTGCTCGACGCCGGGATGGTCGTAGGGGAAGTGCGGCGACTGGAAGTTGAAGTAGATGAACTGCGGCCTGGCCCAGTCCGCCGGCTTGCCGAGATAGCGGTCGAACTCCGCCAGCAGCACGTTCTCGTCGACCAGCAGCGAGCCCTGCGCGGCGAAGGCCGAGGCGCGCTTGTCCCTGAGCACCTCGGCGTCGACGAACCTGTCGGCGTTCCGCCGCATCCCGACCGTGGCGGAGATGTCGCCGAAGTCCTCGGGCTGGCCGGAGAAGACGTTCACCCCGTAGCCGCTCTTCTTGAGCTCGGAGAACAGGCTGGGATCGCCGGGGCGGGCGTCGAGCCGCCCGGCGAAGATCGCCTTGAGCGAGGCCGTGGTGAAGCCGACATGGCTGTAGCTCGGCACGATCCCGGCGCCTTGCGCGGCGATCGCCTCGATGTTGGGGGCGACCGGCCGGCCGTCGATCCGCTTGCCGAGCACGTCGCCGCGCGTGCTCTCCATCACCACCATCACCACGTTGGGCCCTTGCGCCGGGACCAGGGTGAAGGGGCGGGGGCGCGGGATCGGCACCAGCTTCAGGTCGCCGCCGTATTCGTCCTCGTCGATGCCGTTGCCGGGGATGTCGAGCGCCAGCGGGTGGCGGCTCGCGTCGAAGGGGTGCGAATCGATGCGCAGGCCGAACAGGCCGTAGCCGTCGCCGTCGAAATCGGTGGCCATCGCCGCCAGCTTGTCGGCCGTGCCCCAGCCGAGCATCCGCTCCAGCCCGAGCGCGGCGTCGCCGCCGGTCCGCGGGATCGCGGCGAGGAGCACGAGCCAGGCCAGCCAGGCTCCTGCGACCCGCCGCCCACGCGGCACGGCCGCCGGAGCGCCCTCGCTGCCGAGCAGGCGTTTCGCCAGCCGCCACAGGACCCACCAGACGAGGCAGAAGCCGAGCGCGGCGGCGATGCCGACGAGAATCTCGTTCTTGCCGAACAGCAGTGCGTCGCGGAAGCTGCCGCCGCCAAGCTGCTTGAGCAGGGCATAGTCGACCGCGTCGCTGAAATAGGAGTGGAGCTGGTAGCTCGCGATCAGCGCGCCGAGGTTCACTCCGCCGAACAGGAAGGCGAAATGGAACGAGGCCGCCCAGGCGGGCCGGCGACGATTGAGCCAGGCGCAGAGAGCATAGGCGGTGAGCGCGAGGGTGAGCTGCGCCGCGCCGTAGCCCAGGGCGAACAGCAGGATCTCGCCGGGCGTGTCGACCGCGTTGGCCTGGCCGAAGCCGCCGGTGAACAGGCCGTACTTGCGGTCGGCGATGGCCAGCTCGGCCGCCGAGACCGCGAGGGTCACGACCGGCACGATCCAGGCGGGGCGCAGCAGCCGGGCGAGGGCCCGGCGCAGGGGGTGCGGTTGGGTGGTCTCGGTGGTCGTGGTTTCAGGCCTTCCGTCCACGGCCGGGGCTCAGGGCCCAGGCTTCGCGCACGATCCCGGGCCAGCCGATGGTGAGCGCGGCGAAATAGGCCGCCGCTCCGCCGAGCGCGAGCAAGACGAGGCGCAGCGGTGCGGCAAGCGGCGCGACCTCCCAGCGGAGCGCCGTGACCGCCGCGGCCATGACCGCGCAGCACACCGCGACCGGGACCAGCGCGGCGACCAGGTCGATCAGCCGCGCGCCGATGCGGGGCAGGGAGACGGCCAGCGTCACCGCCAGCAGCAGCGGCGCGGCCACCTGCCAGCTCGCCACCAGCCCCTGGGTGCCGTAGCCGACGCCGATCAGGAAGCAGACCGGCATGATCACCGCGCCCGCGGCGTTGGTCAGCATGTAGCTGCGCGCCTCGCCCGGGGCGTTGGTTGCGGGCGAGCAGACGAGCTGGAGCGCCATGGCCGGCATGGCGAGGGCGAGGCCCGAGAGGATCGGGATCATCCCCAGCCACTTCGGCCCGAACATGGTCTCAATCAGCGGCCCGGCGACCAGGCTGAGCCCGATATAGAGCGGGGCCGTCGCCAGCATGATCAGGCGCACGCCCTTGAGGAAGGCGGGGGCGATCGGCTTGCCGGCCTTGGCCAGCTCGGCATAGGCGGGGAAGGCGACTTCGTTGAGCGGGGGCAGGAAGCGCCCGGTGAAGATCAGCGCGACGAACAGCGATTCGGAATAGAGCCCCAGTTCGTGCGTCGAGAAGCTGCGCCCGGCGATGACGATGTCGGCCTGGCTCTGGACGATCCAGAACAGTTGCGAGACCATCAGCGCCGAGCCGAAGCGGACGATCTGGCCCGCGCCGCGGAAGTCGAAGACCGGCTTCACCAGCATCCGCGCCGCGAGCGTGAGCCCCAGCGCCCGGGTCGCGAAGATCGCGATCGGCGCCCAGACCAGCGCCCAGACTCCATAGCCGAGCAGCGCCAGGGTCAGGCCGACGCCGGCCCCGACGAAGGCGCTGGCGAAGTTGGTCCGCGCCTGGCTGCGGAAGTCGAGCCGGCGCGAGAGCAGGGCGGTGGGCAGGGCAATGAACGGCGTCGTCAGGAAGACCACGGCCTGGAGCCGCAGCATGTCGGCGACCAGCGGCTGGCCGTAGTAGCTGGCCGCGAACGGCGCGGCGAGGAACTGCGCGACGGCCAGCGCGCCGTTGGCGAGCAGCAGCATCCCGAAGACCTGCCCGACCTGTCGCTGGTCGACTCGGTCCGCCGGGATCAGCGATGTGGCGAAACCATAGCCGTTGAGGAAGTTGAAGGCCGCGAGCACCGCCTGGGTCATCGCGAAAAGGCCATAGTCGTGCGGATTGAGCAGGC
Organism: uncultured Novosphingobium sp.; assembly: GCA_938005655.1. Taxonomy (GTDB): domain Bacteria; phylum Pseudomonadota; class Alphaproteobacteria; order Sphingomonadales; family Sphingomonadaceae; genus Novosphingobium. The sequence goes on along the minus strand of CALLNA010000188.1, from coordinate 891 downwards.
GGACGATGATGATCGTCACTGCCCAGGTGACGAGCTGCGAGAGCACCTGGCTGCCCCAGCGCCAGATCACCGCGCTGCGCACGCGATCGGCGAAGCCGCCGGCGGGACCGTCCGCAGCTAGGGTCGTCTGGTTCATGCGAGCGGAGTAGCGGGGAAAGGTGAACAATCTCGCAACCATCCGCACGCGCGCGTAGAGAGGGGAGATAGATTGTCGCCCCGGGACCAAGGCCGCCGGCTCATCGACGCGACTGCGCCCTGCGCTGGCCGATTCAACGCGCGGGCCGGAGACGGCGATTCTCCTCGCAGCGGCGATTCACGCGGAAGGCGGGGGCGAACCATCGTCTGAATCGCCCGATTCACCCCGCGAGAATCGCCAGATTCGCGATTCTCGCGGTCAGAACGCCTCGTCGGGCCTCCTTGGGTGCCGATAAAATGGCGGAAATCCGCCGTTTCCGGAACGATTGAAAGAAAAATGCAAAAACCCGTTGACCGACTCACCGACCCTATCTAGAGGGCTGTTCACCGGACGGGGACGCCGCTTCGAAAGAAACGGTCCTCCACCCGGTCGCCAACATAGACGGACAACAGTCCCCCGGTCGCAAAATCGGGGATCATTGGTTGTCCGCTTCTTTCTGTCGGTGGCTCTTTGAAATCGTTGATTTAGATGAAGGGACATGTGGGCGGCGGCGCCCGGTCCGGGGATCTTCGGGTTCCGGATACCGGTTCAAATATGCCGATGCCACAACATGTCCTTCGTATCCATTACGTTTGACAAGTGCAGGTATCGGCTCCCGAAGTTCGATGCTGCGGTCGACGGGTTTTCCCGTGCCGTGGTTTCGTGACACAAACTTGAGAGTTTGATCCTGGCTCAGAACGAACGCTGGCGGCATG